>NZ_JBHXCS010000004.1:0-250602 GCF_042725215.1 Corynebacterium sp. NPDC060344
AGGAGTTGATTCGAAAGGTACCTACGGTGGTCGCCCTTGTTGTGGGTGGGGCGGTCACCGAGGTGGTCGGTACACCACGCTAGAGGACGCAACCCCGGGATGAGCACGACCTGCACGAGATTGAATCGATGGGTCGGGGCCAACGGCTTTTCGCGGCCGTCGGGCCTTTTCGTGACGGCTGCCGTGTCGGATTCGTGGGACGGGGTGGCTGCGGAGGCCCGGTGCGGAGGTGAGTGGCACTAACTGCCGACGCTTCGGCGATTCTGTGCAACGAAAACGCGGAAGCGTCGGCAGTTAGTGCCGTTCAATACCGAAGCGGAGTACCAGAGGGGCATCTGCCTCGGCTAGCAGTTCCGCCGAAGCCTGAGGTCGGGCGGCTGGGAGGGGGACGGTGGGCCGTCGCAAAGCAATCTTTGCTTTACGACGTCCCGCCGCCCCCCATGAAGCGCCCTACACGTCGTTCGTGATCAGCTCGTCGAGCGGCGTGGCCGACAGCAGGTAGGGCGCGATCTCCAGGACCGTGCGGGCGCCGCGCTCGCCGGACTCCCGCAGGCGATGCGCCGCGCGACCGTAGGCGACCTGCACGGCGGCGGTGAAGTCGGGGTTGCGCTCGAGCTCCAGACCGAAGTCGATGACGTGGCGCGACGTGCCCGCGCGGCCCTGCGTCACCACCGTTCCGCCGTGGGGCATGCCCTGGTGGTCGCGATCGAACTCCTCCTCGGAGATGAAATCGACGATGGTCTCGTAGCCGACGAAGTAATCCGGCATGGTCACGATGGCCTCGCGGATCGCATCCTGATCCGCCTCGTCGGCGACGACGTAGCAGTGGCGGATGTGGCACTTCTTGGCCTCCAGGTCACCGCCCTCGCCGCGCTTGACCGCCGCGATCGCGTCGGGGTTGGGCTTGGTGTACTGCACGCCCTTCTTCACGCCCGGCACGCGCCGCACCGCATCCGAATGGCCCTGCGACAGGCCCGGGCCCCAGAACGTCATCTGGTCCGCGCCCGGCAGCACCGCCGCACCGAGGACGCGGTTGAGCGAGAAGAAACCCGGGTCCCAGCCGGTGGAAATGACCGCGACCTGGTCGCCCGCGCGTGCCGCGGCATCCATCTCCGCGCGGTGGCGGGGGATGTCGCGGTGATTGTCGTAGGTGTCCACGGTCGTGTACAGCTTCGCCAGCTCCGGCGCCTGCGCCGGCACGTCGGTCGCGGAACCGAGGCAGATGAACAGCACGTCGACATCGCCGGCATGCTTGTCGACGTCCGCCGCCGGAAGCACCTTCGCGTCCGTGTCCAGGGAGTCGCGTCGCGAAAACACCCCGACGAGCTCCATGTCGGGCTGGTCGGCGATGACGCGCTCGACGCTGCGGCCGAGGTTTCCGTAGCCGATGATGGCGGCGCGGATCATGGGGGTCCTTTCGTCGGGGTCGCCCGGGGCCCGGGCAGTTACGACATCCAGGGTAAACGGTGCCCCGGATTCACCGCCGCCGCGCCCGCGCCGTGGCGTGAGCGTGATGCGGCGCCGCCCCGAGCTACGCCCGTGCGGTGGCCCGCGCCCGCTAGAAGATTTCGATGCGCCCGCCCAGGCCCTCGGCCTGCTCCAGCTCGCGGACCCATTCGCCGGCGCCGGGGCTGACGCGGATGATGGGGCGCAGCGACAGCGTCACGCCGCCGTCGAGGGTGCGCGACCCCGACCGCGCACGGTGCCGCCCGTGGGCGCGGAATCCGGCGTCGGCCAGCGTCGACGCGGTGCCGGTGTCGCGCAGGTCGTCGCGGGCGGCGGTGAGCAGCGCGATGGCCTCGTCGAGGGCGTCGGTGACGGGACCGACGTTGTTCTCGCACCAGGACATCACCATGTCGGGCTCGGCGCCGGCGACGCGCGTGCCATCGCGGAACGACCCCGCCGCCAGCGACAGCGTCAGCGGCCCGCCGTCATCGCCGACGACGGCCAGCGCGTACGCCAGCAAATGGGGCATGTGCGAAATCCGCGCCACCGCCCGGTCGTGGTTGTCGGCGGTCGCCGGGATCACCTCGGAGCGCACGAACTTGCCCAGTGCGACGACGTCGCGGAACGTCCGCGTCCACTCCTCCGGGACCTCGGCGCCCCCACGGCGCGCCTCGGCGGCGCGGTCGAAGCAGACGACCCACGCCGCGCCGTCGTAAAGCCCTGTCCTCGTGGCATCCCACCCGGACTCCTCGGAACCGGCCATCGGATGCGCGCCCACGTAGCGGTCGCCCATCCCGCGGGCCGTGACCTCGTCGAGGATGGCGCGCTTGACGCTGACCACGTCCGTGATCCCGCAATCCGGCGCGTGCTCGGCGATCTGGTCCAGCAGGCCGCCGACGGCGAACATGGGCACCCCGATGACCAGCAGCGCCCGGTCCTCCTGGGCTCGGCGCAGCACCGCGGCCAGATCCGTCGACGCGTCGAAGCCCTCCGCGGCCGCGGCATCGGCGGTGGCCGCCGAACGGTTCCACCCGTAGACCGGCGCGCCCGCCCCAGCGAGGTCGCGCATCAGCGAGCCGCCGATCAGCCCGAGTCCGAGGATGCAGGTCGGCGTGGCGAGAGTGTCGTTGGTCACCTGACAAGGATGACACACCACGACTAGCGTGGGGTGGCATGAGCACGACTTTTCCGGGGTCCGCGGGCCCCGACCAGGGACCCCGCGGCGATGACGACGACCGTTCGTACGCCGTGGCCGTCCTGCAGGGCGACGACGGGTGGTCGGTGCGCGAGCTGGGCGACGACGCCCTCGATTCGCTTGCCGACGCCACCGCGCAGATGCGCCGCCTCCGCGCCGAAAGGGCGTCGTTCGCGATGCTCAACATCGACGACGACTACTTCATCATCCTGCGGCCCATGCCCGGCGGCGTCCGCGTCCTGCTTTCCGACGCCACCGCCGCCGTGACCGACGACATCGCCGCAGACGTCATGGACGAGCTCGACGAGGACATCCCCGACCTCGACGAGGACGAGCTCGACGACGTCGACTCGTGGCCCGAGGGCGACCTGGAGATCCTCGCCGACCTGGGAGTCGCCGAGGACGTCCTGTCCGTCATCTGCGACGACCAGTCGCTGTGGGCGTCCGAGCAGCTCCACGCCATCGCCGCGGAGCTCGGCTTCGAGGAGGCCCTCGCCGACGAGACCGGCGTCGACGTCGAATATGACGGCTGACGGGGAGCTGGCCGGCGGGGTGGAGGCTGGCGGGGCGGCGGAGTCCGGTGACGGGGTGCGCGGCGATGACCGCGTTTTGCCGCGGCCGGAATCCGACCTCCGCGACGAGGAGTGGATGCGCGCCGCCATAGACGTCGCCCGCCGCACGCCCGACGGCGACGTCCCCGTCGGGGCGATCGTCGTCGCACCGGATGGGGCGGTGGTGGGGGAGGCGGCGAATCGTCGTGAAGCAGACGCCGATCCCACCGCCCATGCCGAAGTCCTGGCCATCCGCGCCGCCGCCCGCGCGCACGGGGACGGATGGCGGCTGGAGGAATGCACCCTGGTGGTGACGCTGGAACCGTGCGTCATGTGCGCCGGCGTCGCCGTCATGGCGCGCGTGGGGCGGATCGTGTTCGGCGCGTGGTCGCCGAAAACGGGGGCGTGCGGGTCGATCGCCGACGTCGTCCGCGAACCCGCCCACCCCTTCGCCCCGCACGTGCGCGGGGGAGTGCTCGCCGACGAATGCGAGGGGCTGCTGCCGGAGTTTTTCCGCGCGAAGCGGTGACGGCGGGGGCTTCGAAAGTGCGGTGACGGCGGGGTAACGGTTCGGGCAATAAGCGGGCACGGCCATGGCGCCCGGCGATGAACCGCGTTTAGCCTGGGAGGGCAAACCACATCGAACGAGCACGTCAGGAGAACGACATGGGTGACTTCCAGAACAAGGCCGACGAGTTCGGCGGCAAGGCCAAGGAGGCCGCCGGCAAGGCGACCGGCAACGAGAACCTCGAGAACGAGGGCAAGGGCGACCAGGTCAAGGCCGATGCGAAGCAGGGCTTCGAGGATGCCAAGGACAAGGTCACCGAGGGCCTCGGCAACCTCAAGGGCGACAAGTAGTCCGCTCTACGTCGACCAGTCGTCCGCTTTAGGCCGACCAGCCGTCCGCTCGAGGCCGACAAGTAGCCTGACCTGCTGATTTGTCCCGCAGGGGTCGACTCCGATAAGTTTTTTCGCGGTGGCGTGTCCGAGCGGCCGAAGGTGCTCGCCTCGAAAGCGAGTGTTGGGTAACCCCCAACCGAGGGTTCAAATCCCTCCGCCACCGCCAACTGAAACCGCCGTCCGTGCCCAGTGCACGGGCGGCGGTTTCTTCGTGTGTGCCGGGCGTCCGGGTTGCTGGCTGCTCGAGCTTGTCGACGGGACGGTGTGGGCGCCGAGGCGTCGTAAAGCAATGGGCGCCGGAACCGGAACATGCCCGGACGCGATCCCGGGGACCCGATCGTGCGGGTCGAATTCGACAGATGCAGCCACACGCCGGGTGAATGTCGTTATAACCGCAGGACGCGAAATCGTGTGGCTGCGCTGGTCGGCTAACTCCGCCCGTCCGATCTGCGATCACCACGGCGTGGTGCAGGTGGGGCACGTGTGGTTGCGCAGGGGCGTCGCAGGGCACCGTGGACCGGTAGTCAGGGTGCCAGCTGCTCGTGCTTGTCGACGGGACGGTGTGGGCGCCGAGGCGTCGTAAAGCATTGGGCACCGGAACCGGAACATGCCCGGGCGCGATCCCGAGGACCCGATCGAGCGGGTCGAATCCTGCGTGCCTCGCGCACGGGCCCGATCGCGCGGGCCGAGTTCGACAAATGCAGCCACACGCCGAGTGAACGTCGTTATAACCGCAGGACGCGAAATCGTGTGGCTGCGCTGGTCGTCTAACTCCGACCGCCCAATCTGCGATCACCACCGCGTGGTGCAGGTGGGGCGCATGTGGCGGCGGCGGGATGTCGTGGGGTGTGAACGGTGCAGTCACTGACGGTGTCCCCCGGCGCGGTCACTGACGGTGTCCCCCGGCGCGGTCACTGACGGGGGCCCGATCGCATGTTTCCAAAAGCGTGTCCTGGGGCAATTGTTTCGCCTGTTGCCGCACCGGGGACACCCGGGCACGTATCCTGGGTGAGTGGTGCGCGCGTCCCGCGGCGAGTGGGCGGGCCGTGCGCTCGCGAAGCGACGCGAATGATAGGGGAAGTTGAGCGATGGCGAAGGTCCTGTTCAACCTCGGCAGGTGGTCTTACCTGCACAAATGGACGGTCATCATCGCATGGGTGCTGATCCTCGGCTCCGTCGGCGGTGTGGCCGGCGCATTCCAGAAGGGCTTCGACGACCAGTTCTCGATCCCCGGCATGCCGTCCTCCATCGCCTCCCACATGATCGAGGACAAGTTCCCCGACCAGCCCAACCCCATCCGCGAACAAACCGTCTACGTCGTATTCGCCGCCCCCGAAGGCGAAAAACTCGAGGACCCCGCCAACATGGCCGCCGCCGACGCGGTCGTCGCCGGGATCAAGGACAACATCGACCAGCTCACCGCCGACGAAATGCTGGTCAACCCAGTGCGGCTGAACCCCGAGCTGCAACGCACCGTCGTCGAAACGGGCACCCGCTCCGGCCTGCCCGAAATGGTCGCCGAAGCCGACGCCCACGCCCTGCGCATGCTGTCCGAGGACGGGCGCTACGGCATGTCGCAGTTCGCGTTCGACGTCCGCGTGCCCAAGGACATCACCCCCGAAAACCGCCAGGCCCTGTTCGACGCCATGCAGATCGGCCGCGACGCCGGCCTGCGCGTCGAGGCCATGGGCCCCGGCATGATGGACCCCGTCGCCGTCAGCGCGACGTCCGAGATCATCGGCATTTCCATTGCGGCGGCGGTGCTCATCATCACCTTCGGCTCCCTCGTCGCCGCCGGGCTGCCGCTGATCACAGCGGTGGTCGGCATCGCGATCGGCTCGCTGATCGTCGTGTTCATGACCGCGTTCACCGAGGTCAACTCCATCACCCCGGTGCTGTCGGTGATGATCGGCCTGGCCGTCGGCATCGACTACGCCCTGTTCATCCTGTCGCGCTACCGATCCGAACGCGCGAGAGGGCTGACCAAGGCCGACGCGGTGGGAATGGCCACGGGCACAGCCGGATCGTCGGTGGTGTTCGCCGGCCTGACGGTCATCGTGGCGCTGGCTGCGCTGGTCATCGCGCAGGTGCCGTTCCTGTCGCTGATGGGCATTTCGGCGGCGATCACCGTCGGCATCGCGGTGATCATTTCGCTGACGCTGCTGCCGGCGCTGATGGCGCTGTTCGGCAAGAAGATCTTCGCGGGCAAGATCCCGGGCATCGCCGGCAACCCGTTCAAGAGCGGACGCCGCCCCCTGTTCGGCGGCAAGACCATGGGCCGCCGCTGGGTGGAGGCCGTGCACAAGGCGCCGGGCCTGTTCCTGGTCGGCGCGGTGGGCGTCCTGGTGGCGCTGTCGGTGCCGGCGGCGAACCTGCAGTTGGCGCTGCCGTCGGATTCGACGTCGCCGTACGGGTCGACGCAGCGCAACGGCATCGAGCTGGCGGCGGAGGGCTTCGGCCCGGGCCGCAATGCGCAGATGCTCATCATCGCCGACGCGGAGACCGTCAAGCCGGACGCCCCGGCGCTGCAGCCGGTGGCACAGGGCCTGATGGCGGGCGACCCGAATCTCACGCCGGAGCAGGCGGCGCGCACGGCGTCGTTCAGCTACGCGCTGGACCATTTCAAGAACAACGTCGACGTCGAGCACGTGCAGATGATCGGCATGAACCGCGATCGCACGGGCGTCATGATGATGCTCACCCCGAAGGCCGGCCCTCTCGATTCCGAGACGGGTGCGCTGATTTCGGCGCTGCGCGCGCAGCAGGGCCAGATCGAGGAGGCGACGGGCCTGGTAACGGGTGTGACGGGTCTGATCCCGATCGAGCAGGACATCACGAAGCGCCTGTCGGATGCGATGCCGCTGTACTTGTCGGTGGTCATCGGCCTGGCGATCGTGCTGCTGTTGCTGGTCTTCCGCTCGCTGGTGGTGCCGTTGACGGCGGGCCTGGGTTTCCTGTTGTCGGTGGGCGCGGCCTTCGGCGTGACGGTGCTGTTCTGGCAGCAGGGCCTGTGGGGTCTGGTGCATACGCCGGGCCCGCTGGTCAGCTTCATCCCGATCTTCATGATCGGCGTGACCTTCGGCCTGGCCATGGATTACCAGGTGTTCCTGGTGTCGCGCATGCGGGAGCATTTCACGCATTCGCGCGGCGAGTCCCGGCCGGGGTCGAAGTACAACGCGGTCGAGGAGTCGGTCATCGAGGGCTTCTCGCTGGGCGCGCGCGTGGTCACGGCGGCGGCGATCATCATGATCGCGGTCTTCGTGGCGTTCATCGGCCAGCCGTTGGCGTTCGTGAAGGTCTTCGGTTTCGCCCTCGGCGCGGCCGTCCTTTTCGATGCGTTCCTGGTGCGCATGACGCTGATCCCCGCGTCGATGTTCCTGCTGGGCCGTTCCACGTGGTGGATGCCGAAGTGGCTGGATCGCATCTTGCCGTCGGTCGACGTCGAGGGCACGGCGCTGGAGGGCAAGGCCGAGGAGCTGGTTGCGGCGGGCAAGGCGGAGCGGGCCGGGTTGGCCGCGGGTGCGGCTGCCTCGCTTGACGACGATTCCTCCTCCCAGAAGCCTTCCCGTTCCCAGCGGCGCAAGGCCAAGGCCGAGAAGAAGGCCGCCCGGGAAGCCGAGAAGAAGGCAGCGGAGCGGGCCGAGAGGAAGGCCGCCGCGTCGGCCGATGATGAGGCCACCGCCCAGTTCCCGATCGTCGACGCCGAGCTCGTCGATGAGCGACCCACGCCTGCATCCCAGCATCGCACGCCGGAACAGCGCATGCCGGAGCAGTGGCAGCAGCGGGCGCAGCGGCATCGGGCGCAGCAGGAGGATGAGCCGCGCACCCCGTTCAGCAGCCCCTACGCCGCGCGCCGGTGGCAGCGGGAGCAGGAGGCGGAGGCGCGGGCCGCGAGGGAACGCCTGGAAAAGGAACGCCTCGAAAAGGACCGGGCAGAGAAGGAGCGCGCCGAGAAGGCACGCGCAGACCGCGAGCGCGCGGAGCTCGAGCGCGCCGAGCTCGAGCGCGCGGAGCTTGAGCGCCGGCCCCAGCCCCAGCCCGAGCCGGAACCCGCGGACGACTCGATCTCGGTGCACGATCTGATCAATCGCGAGGGCGGCCGCACCCGACCGCGCCGCCGCCGCGCCCTGTGGGACCCGCGCGACTACGACGAACTCGACGGGGACGACTAACCTCGACCCCCACGGCTTCACAGGCCGGGCCACGCCGCACCATTCCCGCGGCGGCCCCGGCCACCAGCGCCCGGCCGGACACCCCGGCCGGGCCCACGATTTCCAAGGAGACCACCCCGTGACGGATTCAGCGGCGAACGAGGCGAACTTCAGCGTCGTCAAGCAGATGGACGGTGAGCCGGGGCGAGCCGGAATCATCCGCACCCCGCACGGGGACGTGGAGACGCCCGCGTTCATCCCCGTGGGCACCAAGGCGACCGTGAAAACCCTGACGCCCGAACAGATCCGGGAGACCGGCGCGCAGGCGGTGCTGTCCAACGCGTACCACCTGTACCTGCAGCCGGGCCCCGACATCGTGGAGGCCGCGGGCGGGCTGACGCGCTTCGAGAACTGGAACGGGCCGACGTTCACCGACTCCGGCGGGTTCCAGGTGATGAGCCTCGGCGTGGGCTTCCGCAAGACGCTGGCCATGGACGTCACCGGCCTGCAGAACGACGACATCCTCGCCCCCGGCAAGGAGCGCCACGCCTTCGTCGACGAGGAGGGCGTCACCTTCCGCAGCCACATCGACGGCAGCTCGCACCGCTTCACGCCCGAGGTGTCCATGGGCATCCAGCACAAGCTCGGCGCGGACATCATCTTCGCGTTCGACGAGCTGACCACGCTGATGAACACCCGCGAGTACCAGGAATCCTCCGTCGAGCGCACGCACCGCTGGGCGAAGCGCTGCCTCGACGAGCACGATCGCCTCACCCGCGACCGCAACCAGGTGCCCGGGCTCGTCGGCGATCTCGCCGACGGCGAGCTGCCGCGGCAGCAGCTTTTCGGCGTCGTGCAGGGCGCGCAGTACGAGGACCTGCGGCGCCGCGCGGCCCGGGGCCTGGTTTCGCTTTCCGACGACGCCGAAGCCGCCGGCAACCTCGGCTTCGCCGGCTACGGCATCGGCGGCGCGCTGGAGAAGCAGCGCCTGGGCGAGATCTGCCGCTGGGTCACCGACGAGCTCCCCGACGACCGCCCCCGCCACCTGCTGGGCATTTCCGAGCCGGACGACATCTTCGCCGCCGTCGCCGCCGGTGCCGACACCTTCGACTGCGTCGCGCCGACCAGGCTCGCCCGCCGCGGCGGCGTGTACACCCTCGACGGGAAGATCACGCTGACGAACGCGCGGTTCAAGACCGACTTCGGCCCCATCGACCCCGAGGTGGAGTCGTACACGACGCTGAATTACTCGCGGGCGTACATCCATCACCTGCTCAAGGCGAAGGAATTCCTGGCCGGGACGCTGTGCACCATCCACAACGTGCACTTCATGGTGAAGCTCGTGGAGAACATCCGCGCGTCCATCATCGACGGGACCTTCGAGGAGTACCGCGACGAGTTCCTCGGCCGCTACTACGCGGGCAAGAAGGACTAGCGGCGGTTGGCGGGTGTTCACACGGCGGTGGCCCCCGCCGCTCAGTAGTTGGTGCGTGGATCCTCCAGACTTTTTCGTCGGCGCGAACTGACCTGGGCGTTTGGCGGGCTCGACTCGGACTCTGGAGGATCCGAGCACTAACGCCGGCGCCGCGGGCCGGGAATTGCGGCTGCCCAGTCTGCGCCGCCATCGACTCCGCCGCAGCTTCGGCGAAAACGACGCCCGGCGGGGAGGCGGGGCGTCGTCAAGCGAGAATGTGGAGCGGAAGCGGCATGCGCTCCTGCGGAAATGAGGTGGCTATGCGGAAGCGGGGGAGGGCGTGGACTCGGGCAAGTCGTAGTAGCCCTCGCGCTTCTTCACCCAGGCGATGACCTGGTACGTCACGGGGAGGATGATGACCTCCATGCCGGTCTTCCACAGGAAACCGACGATGACGAAGTTGATGAAGTCGGCCCACGTGGAGATGCCGATCGCCGGCGCGGCAATCGAGCAGAAGATGAGGGTGTCCGCGAACTGGCCGACGACGGTCGAGCCGAGAAGGCGTATCCACAGCGACTTTTCGCCCGTGCGGCGCTTGATGGCCGTCAGCGACCACGCGTTGAGCAGCTGACCAACGAGGTAGCCGGCCAGGCCCGCCATCACCAGCTGCGGCACGGTGCCCAGGACGGTGGCGAAGGCCTCCTGGTTCTCGTAAAACCCTGCCGGCGGCAGCTGGATGGCGATGAAGAAGCTGGCCATGCCGATCGCCAGCACCGCGAAGCCCGTGTAGACGGCGCGCCGGGTCGCGCGGAAGCCGTAGACCTCCGACAGCACGTCGCCGATGATGTAGCTCAGCGGGAAAAGGAAAAACGCACCGTCGGTGACCAGGCCGAAGATCTCGACGCCCTTCGTGGCGGTGATGTTCGAGATCAGCAGCACGCCCGTGAAGATGCCCACCAAAGTCGGGTAGAGCGAACGCGGCACCTGGATGTGGCGCGGGGCGTCGGCTTCGAGGGCGGCGTCATAGCCGCGGCGGGAGGGGGCGGTGCCTGCGGGGGAGGTGGCGCCTGCGGGAGAGGTCGCGCCTGCGGAGGAGGCGGCGGATGCAGTCGATGCAGTCGATGCGGTGCGGGTGGAATTCGTGGGCGTGGACGCGGTGTCCGCGGCAGCGCCCGGCCCAGAACCGTGGGCCGGAGATTCGGAGTTGGTCATGGCGGCAGAGTCTAATGTGCCGCCGCCCGCCCTCCACATCCGGCGCGGTGGGCGCGCGGTGGGTGCTACTTCACCGTCGCGCCCCGCCCCACGCCGCAGCCCCTACTCCGACCCGACGCCGCCGCCGGCGCGGTGGTCGATGCGCTCGGGCGAGGCGTCGGCGAGCTTGCCCAGCTCGGACTGCGCCTTGCTCAGGATGCCCACGACCTCGTCGACGTCCTTCGGGTGCCGCCCGTCGAGCAGGGTGTACGCGTCGCCCCAGGTGTAGTCGGTGGCGACGCACTTGGCCTGCACGGTCTCCAACGACTCGCGCAGCACGGACACGGCGCCGGACAGGGCGCGCGGGCTGGGGGTGAAGCCGAGGACGAGGGCGGGCTTGCGCATGAGCACGCCGCGGCCCATCGGCCGGGAGCACCAGTCGATGGCGTTGGTGATCACGGCGGGCGCGGTGTGGTTGTGCTCCGGGGTGATGATCACCAGCCCGTCCGCCTCGGCCACCGCCGCCCGAAGTTCGCGCACGACGTCGGGTTCCTGGCCGGGGACGTCGAGGTCTTCGTCGTAAAACGGCACGTCGCGCAGCCGGTCGAACACGGCGGCGGTGTCGCCCTCGGGCAGGTGGTGGATGTAGGCCTCGGCCAGCTGCCGGTTGGTGGATTCCTTGCGCAGGGACCCGAGGAAAATGACGTAGTTGCTCATGGGTCAACGATACCGCCGCCGGGCCGCGCCGTGATCCACGGAATCGCCGGGGTGCGGGAGGGGTGGGCGTCGTCAAGCGGTCCTTTAAATAGGGTGGGGTCATGACTGATGCCGAGAACCCGCGCGGATACGTCGGCCGGTACGCGCCGTCGCCGACCGGGGACCTGCACCTGGGGAATCTGCGCACCGCCGTCATCGCGTGGGCGCGTGCGCGGGCGGCCGGCGGGCGGTTCCTGGTGCGCGTGGAGGACATCGACCGGCAGCGTTCGCGGCCCGAGTTCGAGGCGCAGCAGCTCGAGGACCTCGCCGCCGTCGGGCTGGACTGGGATGGCAAGCCCGTGCGGCAGTCCGACAGGGAGTCGCTTTACGACGACGCCCTCCGCCGCCTACCCACATTCCCCTGCTACTGCTCGCGCCGGGACATCCAGCGCGAATTGGCCGAGGTCGGCGGGGCTCCCCACGGCGCGCCCGGTGCGTACCCCGGGACGTGCCGGGATTTGTCGGAAGAGGCGCGGGCCGAGAAGGCGGCGGCGCTGGCGGCCGAGGGGAGGGGGCCGTCGCTGCGATTGCGCGCCGACGTGCGGCGATGGAGTGCCGGCGACGCCCTCCACGGCGAGGTCACCGGCGACGTCGACGACATGGTGCTGCGGCGCGCCGACGGGATGTGGGCGTACAACCTGGCCGTCGTCGTCGATGACGCCGACCAGGGCGTCACCGAGATCGTGCGCGGCGACGACCTGCTCAGCTCCGCGCCGAGGCAGGGGCACCTGGCGCACCTGCTGGGCGTGCCCGAACCGACGTATGCGCACGTGCCGCTGGTGGTCAATGCCGAGGGGCGGCGGCTGGCCAAGCGCGACGGCGACGTGACGCTGCGCGACGTGCAGGCGGGGAGGGCGCGGCAGTGGATCCTCGACTCGCTGCGCGCCGGGGCGGGAGGGGTGCTGGCGGACGTGGACGACCTCGCGGATCTTCCGGAGGCGTTCGATCTGATGGCCATTCCGCGTGAGCCGGTCGTCTTCGAGCAGTAGCCCCTCGCCCCGAACCCTCTCCCGGCCGACTGCCGGCAACCCCACCAGCCCCATTGGCCGCTTGCGTACCGCGCAGTGGTGATCGCCGCTCCTCCCGCGCCCCGCTATCCGACAGGCGCAGCCACACGATTTCGCGTCCTGGGGTTTTATCGGCGTTCACCCGGCCTGTGGCTGCATCCGTCGGATTCGCGCGCGCCGCCCCGTGCTGCGAAGTCGCGCCGCCCGTGTCAGGCTTACGGGTATGGGGGAAACACGGGGAAATTCGGGGAATCATCACGACGGTTCGCGGCCCGGCGCTGCGAAACCAACGTTGTCGGGGGACGGCGCCGCGAAATCGTCGCGGCCGCGGTCCGGCACCGCGAAACCGATGTTGTCGCGGGCGGATGTGCTCCGGCTCATGTCGGAGCGCGAGATCGATCGCGCGCTGGCTAACGGCTGGATCACGCGCGTCCGCCGCGGCGAGTACCGGCTGAACGTCTCGGAGCTGGCACTCCGCATGCATCTCATCGTCGGCCGCGCGCCGGAGGCGGTGTTTTCGCTGCTCATCGCGGCGCACGTGTGGGGCCTGCGCAAGAGCGTCCCGCGCCATCTCGACGTGTACGTCCCTCGCTCCAGGCGCGGGGTGCGTGGGGCGAGGGCGCACCGTCGTAAAGCAAAGTCATTTGTGGTGCGGGAGGGATTTCGCTTTACGACGCTTACCGAAACCCTCGCCGACCTCATCGACGTGTGGGGGCCGGGGATCGTGGCGAACGTGGTCGACCGGCGGTACCCGACGATGGCGGCGCGCGCCGGGCTGATCGCCGAGGCCCGGGACCTGCCGGCGCGGAAGCGGGCGAGGATCCTGCCGATCCTCGAATGGGCGCCGGACCGGGCGTACTCCGGGGTGGAGGCGCGGATCGCGCGGGCGCTGCAGATGCGGGGCCTGGACATCGAGCTCAACGTGCGGATCGGCGCGCACATGTGGGACATCGTGCATCGCGGGGCGCGGCTGGTGATCGAGTTCGACTCGCTGAAGTACCACCTGGACGAGTGGGCGTTCCGGGAGGATCGGGCGCGTCAGAACGCGCTGACCAGGCTGGATTACGCGATTCTGCGGTACTCGGATGCGGACGTCGACCTGCGCTTCGACGCGATGATCGACGAAATCTGCGACACCATCGCGTGGCGCCTCGGCGGGGAGCGGCACGAGTCGGATTGGGACAAGTTCCCGAGCTCCGAGGTGTACGGGTGGTGCGAGGTCGCCGCGGACGAGGAGTCGCGGCGGTGGTGAGGCGGTGGTGAGGCGGGCGGCGCACTGGTGGTGAGGCCGGGCGGCGCGGTGTGCCAGCCGCGCCCGGCGGAACCGGCGGGACGCGCACCGCGTGGCTAGCCTGGGGCCATGAACGCCGCGAACGATCCCGCCACCGATCCCGCGAACGAGTCTCGCCCGACGCTGCTGGTCGTGCATCATTCGCCGACGCCGCTGCTCGAGGCCGTGCGCGATGCGGCGCTGGCCGGCGCCCGGCACCCCGAGATCGAGGGCGTCGACGTCCGCGTGGTCGAGGCCCTCGACGCAACCGCCGCCGACGTGCTCGCCGCCGACGCGTACCTGCTGGGGACGTCGGCGAATTTCGGGTACATCTCCGGCGCGCTGAAGCACTTCTTCGACTCGACGTTCGCGGAGGTCAACGCCGCGGCGGAGGCGGGCGACATCCCGAAGGGCCGGCCGGTGTCGTGGTGGATCCGCGGCGGCTACGACGTTACGGGCGCGGCGAAGGCCATTCGTTCGCTGACCACGGGTTTCGGATGGGAGATCGCCGCGGAGCCGGTCGAGTTCGTCGGTGAGCCGGACGACGCCATCGACGAGCGGCTGCTGGAACTCGGTGGCACGATGGCGGCATTGCTGATGGACGCGGCGGACCCGAGCACGGAGGAGACCCGATGAGCGCACCCTTTTCCACCACCACGGGCGACGGCGATTTCTACGCCGACCCGGCCGCCGCGGTCGATCGGCTGATCGAGATCTACGACGCGAACACGGCCTACCTGGTCGAGTGCTACGGCTCGGCGTGCGCGGACGTCGCGGGCGGCGGGGAGGCTCCGCCGCCGGTCACGGCGTGTTACCCGGAGCTGCGTTTCACGGTCGACGTCGTCGAGGGCGTGGACGCGGCGCTGTCGCATGGCTTCGTCGACCGCCCCGGCACGTACGCCACGACCATCGCCCGCCCCCGCCTGTTCGCGCGCTACTTGCGCGGGCAGATCGCGGATCTGCTGGCCAGCCATGGCGGGGAGATCGAGGTCCGGGTCTCGGATACGCCGATCCCGCTGCGCCTGACGCCGACGTTCGACGACACGGCGTCGATCGACGGCCTCGATGCGGTGGACCTCGCCGTCATCGACCGCGGTTTCACGCCGGTGGATTCCGCGTTCGTCGACGACGTCATCGCAGATGGCGAGGCCGATTTCCTCTCGCTGCCCATCAAGCCGCTGAGCCTGTTCGCGGCCCCGCGCGTCGACCTGGCCCTCCAGCGCCTCGAGCACTACACGGGTTCCAGTGCGGAGCACATCCAGCGGTTCGTGCTGTTCACGAACTATCAGCTGCACACGGACGTGTTCCTGGAGTACGCGGCCTCGCTGGGCGATTCGCTTGACGACGACCCCGCCACCACCCCGTCCGACGCCACCTTCGATCGCCCCGCCTTCATCGAGACGGCGGGCCCGGACGCCGGCACGGAAGCGGATGAGGATTCGGTGGCGGGCGGCGGGACGTCGCAAAGCCCGTACACCCATCTGATCTGCCCGGGCGACGTGTCCTTCGAGGTCGGGAACGTTCCCGCCCCGGCGGAGTGCCGCGCGCACGCGTCGTCGGCGCAGATGCCCGCGTACCACCTGGTGCGCGAGGACGGGCTGGGCGTGACCATCATCGACATCGGGGTGGGGCCGTCGAATGCGAAGACGATCACCGATTGCCTGGCGGTGCTGCGGCCGCATTGCTGGATGATGGTCGGGCATTGCGCCGGGCTCGACGGCCGCATGCGCATCGGCGACATGATCCTGGCCAACGGCTACGACCGCTCCGATGGCGTGCTGGACAATCTGGTGCCGCTGGAGAAGCCGATCCCGCCGATCGCGGAGGTGCAGATGGCGGTGACGGCGGCGCTGCGGCGCGTGTCCGGGCTCGACGGCGATGAGCTGCGCAAGCGGCTGCGCACGGGCACGGTGCTGTCGACGTCGGACCGGAATTGGGAGTGGCGGGCGCAGTCGGAAATCTACCGTGAGCTGCAGAAATCTACGGCCATCGGCGTGGAGATGGAGTCGGCCACCATCGCCGCCAACGGCTACCGCTTCCGCGTGCCCTACGGCGCGCTGCTTAGCGTGTCGGACATGCCGCTGCACGATCAGCCGAAGCTGCCCAAGGCCGCCCGCGCGTTCTACCAGGCCTCGAAGGTCGAGCATCTGATGACGGCCGTCCGCGCCTGCGAGGCCATGTCCTCCAACCCGGCGGAGCTGCATTCCCGCAAGCTCCGCCGGCCGGTGGGCGAGGTGGCGTTCCGCTAGGCGGGTCGGGCTCAAGCGGTGGCGGGGGCGGTCCCGGCCAGCTTGGCCTCGCGCTTCGCGTCCTTCTTTGCTTTGCGACGGTCCAGTGCGGCGCAGATCCTCTCGTACGACCAGTGCCAGACGAGCTCGACGGGGCCGCGGGGGAATCGGCGCAGCCACAGGGCCGAGAAGCCGATGAGGAAGCCGGCGATGCCGAGGTAGATCACCAGGGTCCAGTAGGTGTACCACTCGCCCTGGATGAGGGCGGAGACGTTGAAGCCCCACTTGTAGAAGATGATCGACGCGATCAGGTTCTGGCCGATGTAGCAGGTCAGGGCCATGCGGCCGACGAGGGACAGGGCGTGGCCGACGGCGCCGGTGGGGCGGTCGGCGGGCAGTTCGCCGGCGTCGATGCGGCGCGTGCGGCGGACGTAGAACGCTGCGACCAGGGCCAGGATGCCGAAGGCGACCAGCGAGGACGTGACGTAGCGGGTGGTGGCGCCGAAGCCGACGTCGGTCAGGCGCAGCGTCCAGTCGATGGGCAGGCCGATGCCGAAGGACAGGATCATGGTCCACTTGCGCAGCTTCGCGCCGCGTTCCTCGAACAGTCCGGCGCGGTAGAGGTGGGCGCCGACGAGGAAGAGGCCCAGGCCCATGGTGAACATGAGGGGGATTTCGCCGCGGCCGCCGATGAAGTTCTCCAGGCGCGAGGCGACCTGCTGCCAGTAGCCCATTTCGCCCAGTCCGAGGGTGCTCTCGGCTTCGGCGCGCATGCGCTCCATCTCTTCGGGGGAGGGCTTGGGCAGGTCGGAGTCGCGGCCCACGTCACGGCCGAAGTCGGTGAGGCCGGTGGCGAGGTCGAGGAAGGCAATGACCGCCAGGTGGACGGTGATGCCGATGATCATCCAGATCTTCTGCGCCTTGGGGCTGGTGGCCATGACGGCGGCGACGACGAGGCCGGTGAGGCCGTAGCCCATGAGCACGTCGAACTCGAAGATGAAGATGTAGTTGAGCAGGCCGTCGAGGATGAGCAGTCCGGCGCGCCACGGGTAGCGGCCGGGCCACTTTTCGCCGCGGCGGATGGCGGACTGGCGCTGGATCTCCAGGCCGATGCCGAACATGATGGTCAGCAGGCCGATGAACTTGCCGTCGGTGACCAGGTTCAGGGCGTTCTGGATGAACGTGCTGGACAGGGTGACCCACGAGTCGGTGCCGGAGCCGCCCTGCGATTCGGGGATCGCGTTGCCCTGGCCGGTGATGTCGAGTCCGCCGGCGATGCCCGCGAAGATCCAGATGTTGGTCAGCAGCGTGCCCAGGATGGCGATGCCGCGCAGGACGTCGAGCGCGGGCAGTCGCCGCGTCGAGCTGGGGGCGGGCGGGGATGCGTCGGCCGCCGTGCCGGGGGCGGGTGCGCCGGCGGTGGTGGCGCCGGGCTCGGTGTGGGTGGTGGCCCGGCTGTCGTTGACCGGGCCGTGGTCGGCCCGGCTATCGGAACTGGTCAATGGTGATTCCTCGGTCGATGATCGGCATGGTTCAGCCATTACAACGGGCGTTTGCGCGTAAAGTTCCCCGATCCGCGGACTTTAATGAAAATTCATGTCGAATTCAGCATATCTGCATGTAGACGGGCAAAAAGTGCAGCGCGCAGGCAAGAATTCGACTGGTCGGGAAGCCCTTGCGGGATACCCCAGGTGGGTATACGGTCGGGAGTGGAAGAACGTTCGACGCACAGGAAGGGCAATCATGAGCATCAAGGCCAACTACACCGTCACCGGAATGACCTGCGGTCACTGCGAGGCCTCGGTGAAGGAGGAGGTCGGCGAGGTCGCCGGCGTCACCGCCGTCGAGGTCGATCGCGCCAACGACGCCATGACCGTGGTGTCGGACGAGTCGGTCGATCCGGCGGCCGTCATCGCCGCAGTGGAGGAGGCGGGCTACGAGGCCCGCCCGGCCGGGGCATGAGCCCCGCCGTCCGCCTCGGCGCCTATGCGCTGATCCTCGCGGCCGTGTTCGCCGTCGCATACCTGCTCGGCGGCGTGCTCGTGCCCGACGGGGTCGTCGACGCATGGGTGGATTCCGCGGCAACGAACACCCACGCGCACTGAAGCCCCCACGTGAACTGAGCCGGCTCCGCCTATTCCGCCAGGCCGGCGGCTGAACCAGTGCCACGACCAGCACCAAGGAAGTGAAGATATGTCGACGCCCGCCAATGTCGACGGCCTCAACATCGACCGCGACCGCGACCGCGATCTCGGCCTCGAACTCGATCTCTCCGAGTACGACCTCGACGTCACCGGGATGACCTGCGCCTCGTGCGCCAACCGCATCGAGCGCAAGCTGAACAAGCTCGACGGGGTCACCGCCGCGGTCAACTACGCCACCGAGAAGGCCCACGTCACGGCGCCGGAGGGCTTCGATCCGCAGCAGCTGCTCGACACCGTCGACGCCGCCGGATACTCGGCGACGCTGCCGCCCCCGCCGAATGCCGGGGGAGATGGTGAAAAGGGTGTGGATGGGACGTCGTCAAGCAATGGCGCGGACACCGCCGCCGACCGCGAGCTCGAGGCCCTGCGCAACCGCGTGATCGGCTCCGTGGCGCTGGCGGTGCCGGTGATTCTGATCTCGATGTTCCCGGTGCTGCAATTCACCAACTGGCAGTGGCTGGTGCTGACGCTGACCGCGCCCGTCGTCGTGTGGGCCGGCTGGCCGTTCCACCGCGCGACCTGGAAGAACCTGCGCCACGGCGAGGCGACCATGGACACCCTGATCACCGTGGGCACCCTGTCCGCGTTCATCTGGTCGCTGTACGCGCTGTTCCTGGGCACCGCCGGCATGCCGGGCATGAAGCACGAGTTCACCCTGTCCGTCGCGCCGACCGATGGCGCCGCGAACGTGTACCTCGAGGTCGCCGCGGGCGTGATCATGTTCGTGCTGGCGGGGAGGTACTTCGAGAAGCGGTCCAAGCGCCGCGCCGGCGACGCCCTGCGCGCCATGCTCGACCTCGGCGCCAAGGAAGTGCGGGTGCTTGACGACGGTGCCGAAAAACTCGTCGCCGCATCAACCCTGCAGGTGGGGGATCGATTCGTGGTGCGGCCCGGCGAGAAGATCGCCACCGACGGCCGCGTGGTCGAGGGGTCCTCGGCCGTCGACGAGTCGATGCTCACCGGCGAGTCGGTGCCGGTGGAGGTCGCGCCGGGCGACGGCGTCACCGGGGCGACAGTCAACGCGTCGGGGCGGCTGGTGATCGAGGCGACGCGCGTCGGCTCCGATACGCAGCTGGCGCAGATGGCGAAGATGGTCGAGGACGCGCAGTCCGGGAAGGCCGACGTCCAGCGCCTGGCGGATCGGGTGTCGGGGGTGTTCGTGCCCATCGTCATCGCCATTGCGGTGGCCACCCTGGCGGCGTGGCTGGGGGCGGGGTTCCCACCGTCGGCGGCGTTCACGTCGTCGGTGGCCGTGCTGATCATCGCCTGCCCGTGTGCGCTGGGATTGGCCACGCCGACGGCGCTGCTCGTGGGCACCGGCCGCGGCGCGCAGATGGGCGTGCTGCTCAAGGGGCCGGAGGTGCTGGAGTCGACGCGGCGCGTGGACACCATCGTGCTGGACAAGACCGGCACCGTGACCAGCGGCGACATGGCGCTCGCCGAGGTGTGGGCCGGCGACGGCGTCGACCGCGCCGACCTGCTGCGCCGCGCCGGGGCCGTCGAATCCGCGTCGGAGCATCCCATTGCCCGTGCCATCGCCGAAGGGGCGAAGGCCGAGTTGGCGCGAGGCGAAGTGGCGGATGCCGCGTCGGATCCGGCGGAGGCGCTGCCGTCGGTCGAGGACTTCACCAATCTTCCCGGCCAGGGCGTTCGCGCCACCGTCCGCACCGACGATGGTGACGTGGAGGTCACGGTCGGGCGCAATCTCGGCGAGCTTCCGGAGGATCTCGCCGCCCGTTTCGACGCCGCCGTCGCCGCCGGCCGCACCGCCGTCACCGTCGCGTGGGACGGCCGGCCGCGTGGCGTCCTCGTGGTCTCGGACCGTGTGAAGCCGACGTCGGCCGATGCCATCGCCGAACTGAAGGAACTCGGTCTGGAACCGGTGCTGCTGACGGGGGACAACGGGGTCGTCGCAAAGCATGTCGCGGAGGAAGTCGGCATCGCCGACGTCCGTGCCGAGGTCATGCCCGCCGACAAGGTCGACGTCATCGCCGACCTGCAGAAACAAGGGCGCGTCGTGGCGATGGTCGGCGACGGCGTCAACGATGCCGCCGCCCTCGCGCAGGCGGATCTGGGCCTGGCCATGGGCACCGGCACCGACGCCGCCATCCAGGCCGCCGACATCACGCTGGTGCGCGGCGACCTGATGGCCGCCGTCGACGCCGTGCGGCTGGCGCGGCGGACGCTGGGGACCATCAAGGGCAACCTGTTCTGGGCGTTCGCGTACAACGTCGCGGCGATTCCGCTGGCGGCGCTCGGGCTGCTCAATCCGATGCTGGCGGGTGCCGCGATGGCGTTTTCGTCGGTGTTCGTGGTGTCCAACAGCCTGCGGCTCAAGGGTTTCCGCAGCAAGGCGGGGCACGTGGAGGAAGGAAGCTAGATGACGGAGAAGCTCGAACTCGAATGCTGCGCCGACGGCACGGGCGGCGGCGGTGACTGCGGCTGCCACTCGCATCACGGCTACATCAGCGACAAGAAGCGCTACCTCGCGCGGCTCAAGCGGATCGAGGGGCAGGTCCGCGGCGTGCACAGGATGATCGACGAGGAGAATTACTGCATAGACATCCTGACGCAGATTTCCGCGCTGAACTCCGCGTTGAAGTCGGTGTCGCTCGCGCTTCTCGACGACCACATGCGCCACTGCGTCGTCGCCGCCGCCGAAGATGGCGGCGACGAGTTGGAGGTGAAGCTCCAGGAGGCGTCCGAGGCCATCCGCCGCCTGGCCAAGTAGCGCCGCCGTTTCCGGCGGTGGGCTGCCGACCTGGGATTTTGTGGATTGTGGGCCCCTTGGGTAATCTTCCACGCGGAGGATTCGCCTAGCGGCCTATGGCGCTCGCCTGGAACGCGAGTTGGGAGCAATCCCTCAGGGGTTCAAATCCCCTATCCTCCGCCACCGAGAACCCCCTGGTCCTGTGACCAGGGGGTTCTCGCATGTCCGGGTCTGCACGCTAACCCACCTCGAATGTCTTAACCCACCCGCTATAACGGGCCTTTTCGGCCATTCGGGGTGGGTTTAGCGGGAGGGGAGCGGCGGTCGGGGCTCGCGGACGATGCGGGGGACGAGCTTCACCATGATCACCATCGCCACGAGCTCGACCATCGTCTGGGTGACCACGGCGAGGGCGGCGATCTCCAGGCCCGCGGGAAGCGACAACGCCAGCGGCAGCACCACCAGGGAGTTGCGGGTCACGGCGGAAAAGCCCACCGCCCGCGTCGCCGGCACATCCAGGCGCGCCAGCTTCGCGGTGAGCACGCCGAGCAGCAAAGCGATGGGAACATAGGCGGCGTACAGCGGCACCAACCGCGCCAAATCCCCGAAACGCGCGGTCACGTCCGCGATTTGGGAGGCGATGACCAGGGCGAGGGTGGCCATCATCAACGGCACCATCGCCGCGGCCATCACCCGGTCCACGCCGCGGGCCAGGCGGCGGGCAGCTCCGGAGGGGGACGGTGGGACGTCGTCAAGCACATCGGCCCTGCCCCCGGCGACCTGCACGACCACCGCGGCGGCGAGCGGCACGATGATCAGGAACGCGAACGCGGCGATGAACGGGCCGGGGTCGAGGAAGCCCTCCAGCGCCTCGCCGGCGAAGAGCTGGCCCGGCCCGACGAACATGAGCAGGTACAACGGCAGTGCCGCCATCTGCAGCAACAGCAGCATCGGCGTCGCGGCGAGCAGCCTCGCCCGCGCGCCGCCGGCCAGCCCCGTGAACGGGATGACGTAATCGATGCACGGCGCGAGCAGCACCAGCAACAGCCCGATGAGCAGCCCGCGGTCGTCGACGACGAACCTGGACAACCCGAACACGGCCCACGGCGCGACGAAGAAATTGACGCCGACGATCGCGGCGCCGAAGCGGACGTCGCGAAATGCCCGGCCCAGGCGCGTGACCGGCACCGACAGGAACGTCGCGAACAACAGCAGCCCCAGCGTCGGCGTGATCCACCACGCCAGCGCCGCCGGCAGCCCCGTCCAGCCGAGGCGCTCGGCGACCAGCCCGACCAGCGCGCCCACGCCGATCGCCGCGAAATACAGCGCCACCTGGTGGTCGTCCCACCAGTCCGGGATCGAGCGCGCGCCCGCGGCCACGTCCCCGGCGCCGCGCGAACCCGTCCCGGCCATCGCGCCTCCCATCCGTCGGGGCCCGTGCGCGGTCGACGCCGGGCCATCGCCCTCGAACCTAGTGAAGGTCCCGTCCCCGTGCCCGTGGCCGGGGTTGGCATCGCCGCGCCCCGCCGGGGTATGGTGTGGGCCGGACCCCACGCGGCGTCCATCTCGCGAACTCCCCCAGGGCAGGAATGCAGCAAGGGTCAGCGGGCTCTGGCGGGTGCGTGGGGTCCCCTTATGTCTAGGGGGATTGCTTTGCGACGGCCCGCCGCCCGCTCATCCGCCCCGCACCCGCGGTCCGCTGCCGGAGCAGGCGGCCGGGGCGCGCCCTGGGCAAACGACCCTTCTGCACGGCAACGGCGTTGTGCTCTATCCTTTGTGCTTGACAACTGCGCCGTTCCACGGTGGCCGTCATCCCGGGCGGCCCGATCGGCGCCGTCGATGACGAAGGATGTCTGCCATGAAGCTGGATGCGTACGATTCCCACGAGCTTGCGCAGCTCAAGGATGATTTCGCCAAGGAGTACGCCGACCTGAAGGCCAAGGGCCTGAAGCTCGACCTCACCCGCGGGAAGCCGTCGGCGGAGCAGCTGGACTTCGCCAATCCGCTGCTGGGCCTTCCGGCGCCGGATTACAAGACGGAGTCGGGCGAGGACACCCGCAATTACGGCAACCTGAAGGGCATCACGGGCATCCGCGAACTGTGGGCGGGGATGCTGGGCCTACCGGTGGACAACGTCATCGCGGGCGATGCGTCGAGCCTGAACATCCAGTTCGATCTGATCAGCTGGGCGATGCAGTTCGGCACGGTCGATTCGGAGCGCCCGTGGAACGAGGAGCCGGTGCTCAAGTGGCTGTGCCCGGTGCCGGGCTATGACCGCCACTTCTCCATTTCGCAGCACTTCGGTTTCGAGATGATCCCGGTGCCGCTCAACGACGACGGCCCGGACATGGACATGGTCGAGCGCCTGGTCGCGGCGGATCCGCAGATCAAGGGCATGTGGAACGTGCCGGTGTTCTCCAACCCGACGGGCGTGACGTACTCGGAGGAGGTGTGCCGCCGTCTCATCGAGATGCCGACGGCCGCCCCGGATTTCCGCATCATCTGGGACAACGCGTACATGGTGCACACGCTCACCGACGAGTTCCCGGTCAACCACCCGGTCGTGTCGTGGGCCGAGGAGGCCGGCAACGGCAACCGCGTGTGGGAGTTCGCGTCGACGTCGAAGATCACGTTCGCGGGCGCGGGCGTGGCGTTCTTCGCGTCGTCGGAGGCGAATATCGCCGATTACGTCAGCCACGCGTCGATTCGCGGCATCGGCCCGAACAAGGTCAATCAGCTGGCGCACCTGAAGTTCTTCGGCGATGCCGACGGCGTGCGCGCGCAGATGCTGCGCCACAAGGAGTCGCTGGCGCCGAAGTTCGATCGGGTGCTGGAGCTGCTGGACAAGCGCCTGGGCGAGTACGGCGTCGCCGAGTGGACGACCCCGAAGGGCGGGTACTTCATCTCGTTGGACGTCGTCGATGGCACGGCGCGCCGCGTGATCGAGCTGGCCAAGGAGGCCGGCATCGCGCTTACGGGTTCGGGTTCGTCGTTCCCGCTGAAGGATGACCCGAATGACCGCAACATTCGCCTGGCGCCGTCGCTGCCGCCGATCGCGGAGCTCGAGGCCGCGATGGATGGCGTGGCCACGTGCGTGCTGTTGGCCGCGGCCGAGCAGTTCTCGACCCGCTAGCGGGAGCTTCGTGGATCTTCGCGAGACGTCTTTTTGGGCGCGCCGCCTCTTCCCCGGGGCGGTGCGCATCGCGGTGCGCGGGGCCCGGCTGCCGGGACGTCGCAGGGTGAAGTCGCGGCCGGGCATCCCGGTCAAGGTCGCCGAGTTTTCGCTTTACGACGACCCCCTCGACCCCGAAGCCATCCCCGACGTGGCGGATGGCGGCGAGGACGGCGGCGCCGTGTTCGCCGTGGCGGAAAATTCGGTCGGGTCTGGCTCGGTCGGCTCTGGTTCTGCCGGATCTGGCTCGGCCGGTTCCGGTTCCGCTGGCGCCGATCCTGCTGCGCCGCGCCGCGAGATCGCCGCGTTCACGGTGAATTTCGGGCGCGTCGACCTGGGGCTGCGGACGCCGAACGGTGATGACGTCCGCGTCGAGATCTTCCTGGTCGCCTACCCGGATTCGATCGACGGCGGCGATGCGGGCGCTGCTGGCGCCGCAGGTGACGCGATCGGTGATTCCGCGATGGCGCTCATCGTGTCGGGTGCCGCGGCGCTGGTCGCCGATGATCCGGAAGCGGCGCGGCCGACGCCGGGGTCGGTGATCCCGGAGGCCGTCCGCGTGGGACTTGGCGACGCCTTCGATGGCTCGGGCTCGACGACGCCGCACCTGCTGTGCGTCGTGCCCTACGTCTGGCCGGATGGCGTGCCGACGATCACGGAGGAGCCCGGCAAGATCTCCCTCCACGAGGACACCGCCGGTTTCCCCGACGCCACCTCCGGAGGTGCGCGCCTGACCACGGTGACGCAGCTGCTGCCGATCACCGACGAGGAGTACGCGCATGCCGATGCCCACGGCGTCGAGTCGCTGATGCAGCTGCTCGCCGCCGCGGATGCGGACATGCGTGATCTGGGGCGCGGGTCCGTCGTCAAGTAAAACCGGGAGATGCGGCCGAGGGCGTGGATTCCCGGGGCGCGCGTCTGTGGCGCGGCGGGGAGCGGGTGAATAAGATTTCGCGCATGAACGGAACGTGTGCGCGATGAGCCGGCTCGAGTATCTGCTGCTGCACACGTACCCCCTGTGGGGAATCGACGGGCCGACCTGGTTGATGCTGATCAGCGGCCTGTTCTGCGTGGGATTGCTGGTGTGGTGGATCGCCGATGCCCGGGATGGATACGTCGCGGCGCGTGCCGTGCGGGATGCCGCGGCAGAGATGTCGGGAGGCTCGGGGGAGCCGCACGGCCGGGGTTGGAACCGAGATGGCGGCCGCGCATCGAGGATCGCGGCGTCGATGGCGCCGGCGTACGTCGCGTACCTGTGCGGCGGGCCGAGGCGCGTGACGGATCTCGCCTTCGCCGAACTGGCGGTGGCCGGGGCGGTGCCGGTGCTGCAGGCGTCCAACAGGAAGATCGCCCTCGCGTCCGAGGTCAAACGCGGTGCGGGTGCGTGGGCGCCGGGCGCGGCGGGGCCGTCGCATGGCCTGAGTCCGCTGGCGGTGACGTTGTTGGAGGCGTCGCGGGGGAGAGGGGCGATCAACAAGCGGGCCCGTCGCGCGGTCAACCGCGACATCGGGGCGATTCGCGCGGAGCTCGTCGACGGCGGGCTCGTGCGCCGGAATCGGATCCGGCCGCATTCCGCCATCGCGCTGGCCGCGTTCGCGGTGTTCATGCTGGTCAACATCGTGCGCACGGTCATCGCCGCCAACAGTTACCGGCCGTACGGGTTCATGGTGGCGCTGCTGGTGACCATGGTCATCGTCGTTTTCTGCGTGGTGATGTCCCGCCGCACCCCCAAGAACGTGGACCCAGAACTGACGCCCGAGGGTCGCGCGGTGCGGGCCGTCCTGGATGGCGAGGCCGCGCGCCTCGGCGACACGGTGGCCATGCTCCCGGATCGGGCGCAGGGCCTGATGCTCGTCGCCATCGGCGGACTGGCGGCGACGGCGATGGTGTCGCCGGTGCTGGCGCAGACGTATTCGACGATGATGTGGACCTCGCCGTTCTCCGGCGGCGACGGCGGCTCCACCTACGGCTGCGGCGGTGGCGGTGGTTCCTGCGGCGGCGGTGGCGGCTGCGGCGGGTGCGGCTCATGACGGGCCTGGCCGGTCCAACCATCGCGTGGCGCCCGGGCACGGCGGCGGCCATCGCGGTGGCGTCGCCGGCGTGGACCGAGGTCGTCGCCGACTCACTCTTCCCACACGACGAAACGCACGAAGCCAACCCCACGGACACTCCCGCCGCCACCATCCCGCCGCCGCTGGCCGATCTCATCGACCGCGGCGCGGCGGTCGTCCCCCACGGGCTGCGCTTGTCGCTGGCGTCGGCGGATCCGGCCGACGTCGGCGACCCTTCGATCCTCGCCCGTGCCGCCGAGGCGCTGGGGTCGCCGCTGGCCAGCGAGCACATCGCGTTCACCAGGGCCGGCGGCGTCGACGTCGGGCATCTGGTGGCGCCGCCGCAGACGCCGGAGCAGGTCCGGGTCATCGCGCGCAATTACCGCGCGGTCGCCGATCGCATCCCGGTGCCGGTGGCGCTGGAGCATGTTTCGGCCATGCTCGATTGGCCGGAGTCGACGATGGCCGAGGGCGATTTCGCCGCCGAGGTCTGCGACGCGACGGGCGCGGGCCTGGTCCTCGACGTCGCCAACGTCTACGCCAACGCGGTCAATCGCGGCGCGGACCCCCTCGCCGAGCTCGGGCGCTTCCCCGTCGAGCCCATCGCCTACGTCCACGTCGCGGGCGGCCACATGCGCGCCGGCCGCTACGTCGATTCGCACGTCGATCCCGTCCCTCCGCAGGTCCTGGCGCTGTTGTCGGTCCTCGCCGACCGGTGCCGCGCCGCCGGCCGCCCGGCGCCGCCGACGATGATCGAGCGCGATGGTTCCTACCCCTCGCGCGAGGTCATGCTCGCCGAGTTGTCCGCGGTCGCGTCCGCGCTTGACGACGACCGCGTCCAACCCCCTCGGCCCGCCCCATGACCGGCGGCGGGGAGCCCCGGCCGGATCACGATCGGCTGGCGGGGAGGCAGGCGGCGGTGGCGAGGGCGGTGGCGTCGTCAAGCGAGAAAGCCGCAGGTGACGCGCTCGGCGAGGTCCCGGGGCCCGCGCTCGATGCGGGGCAGGTGGCGTGGTCGCGCAGACAGCTGAGGATCAAGCGGGCGGGCGCGATCGCGCACCGGGCGCCGCTGCTGGCCGATGCGGTGGCGGCGTCGGGAAGCACGTTGACCGCGGAGTACCTGGCGTGGATTGACGGTGTCGGTGGCGGCGATGGTGCCGAGACGCTCGGGGAGGCGGCGGCGCTGTCGGCCCACCTGTGCTCGCGGATGGCCATGCCCCTGGCCGTGGTCGACGAGCTGCTGGTGCTGCGGGATCGGGCGGCGGGGCCGTCGCGGGCGAGGGTGCTGCGCCAGGGCGGCCGGTGGATGATCCGCATCGGCGAGCGGCGGCGTTTCGGCGGGCGGTGATGTTCGAACGCGGCCGGTGCGCGATCCGGGGTGGCCGGTAGGCTGGGCGCGTGGCTCTGTACAGGAAGTATCGTCCAGCGACGTTTGCCCAGGTGGTGGGGCAGCGGCACGTGACCGACCCCCTGTCCGCGGCCCTGGAATCGCGGGGAGCGGACGGGGAACCGGACCGGATCAACCACGCGTACCTGTTCTCGGGTCCGCGCGGTTGCGGCAAGACGTCGTCGGCGCGCATTTTGGCGCGCAGCCTCAATTGCGTGGAGGGGCCGACGGCGACGCCGTGCGGGAAGTGCGCGTCGTGCGTGGCGCTGGGGCCGGGCGGCACGGGCAACCTGGACGTGATGGAGCTCGACGCGGCGTCGCACAATGGCGTCGACGACATGCGCGACCTGCGGGAAAAGGCGATGTATGCGCCGGCGGAGTCGCGGTATCGGGTGCTGATCATCGATGAGGCGCACATGATCACGAAGCAGGGCTTCAATGCGCTGCTGAAGATCGTGGAGGAGCCGCCGGAGCACCTCATTTTCGTGTTCGCGACGACCGAGCCGGATGACATGCTGACCACCATCCGGTCTCGCACGCATCATTATCCTTTCCGGCTGTTGCCCCCGAATTTGATGAAGGGCCTGCTGCAGCAGATCGTCGCCGAGGAGCATGTGCCGGTCGCCGATGACGTGTATCCGCTGGTCATCCGTGCCGGTGGCGGGTCGCCGCGCGATTCGCTGTCGGTGATGGATCAGCTGTTGTCCGGTGCCGGGCCCGATGGCGTGACGCATGAGCTGGCGGCGGGGCTGCTGGGCGTGAGTGATCAGGGGCTGCTTGACGACGCCATGGCGGCGCTCCAGTCCGCCGATCGTGCGGCTTTGTTCGGGTGCGTGGATCGCGTGGTGCGGTCGGGGCAGGATCCGAAGAGGTTCGCGGAGGATTTGCTCGGCCGGGTGCGTGATCTGCTGGTCATTGCGGCGGTGCCGAAGGCAATGGAGGAGGGGCTTGTCGATGCTCCGGAGGATCGCGTGGAGGCGATGCGTGAGCAGGCGACGGCGGTGCCGACGGGGACGTTGACGCGATTCGCCGACGTTCTGCAGCGGGGTCTGCCGGACATGTCCGGGGCGACGTCGCCGCGGTTGTTGCTCGAGGTGCTGTGCGCGCGGATGCTGCTGCCGGCCTCGGAGCAGTCGGTGGAGTCGTTGATCCAGCGCATTGAGGCGCTCGAGCGCGGTGGCGTTGTTGCTGGTGGTGGCGGTGTTGGTGCTGCCGCTGACGGTGCCGCAGGTGGTGCCGCAAGGGGCGCCCAGAATCAGGCACCGAATCAGCAGGCGCCGAATCAGGCGCCGGCCCAGAACCAGGCCCAGAATCAGCAGGCGCCGAACCAGGCCAAGCCGCAACATGCCGCTCCTACCGGTGGCGCCGGTGGATTCGGTGGGGCCGATGACGCCAATCTGTCGCCGCTGCAGCGTGCGCGAATGGCCAGGCAATCGCAGAATCCTCAGGCCGCGCAGACGCAGCAGGCTCCGCAGCAGACCCAGCAGCCGCAGCCGCATCAGCCGGTCCAGCAGTCCGAGACTCCGCAGCCGGAAACCTCGCCGCAGCAGGACGTTCAGCCGCAGCAGTCTTCCGCGCCGGCGTCCCAGCCCAAGCATCCGACGGAGCAGCCGATCGGGCAGCCGGCCGAGCAGCAGCACTCCGCGCCTTCGGCTGAGGCTGAGTCGGCGCCGGCCCAGCCTGCATCCGGAGGGGCCGAGGTTCCCGATCAGGAGGAGCAGGCCCGCAAGGCCCGCGAGATGCGCGAGATCTCCCGTCGCATGCAGGAGCAGGCGCGCGAACATGAGCGCGCCGAGCGCGAGCGCCTGGCCAAGGAACGCGAAGCCGCAACCCGCGCCGCCGAGGGCGACGCCGGTTCGGTGGCGCCCGAGCAGTCTGACCAGTCTGACCAGGCCGAACAGCCTGCGCAGCCCGAACAGCCCACCGAGCCCGTGCAGCCCGCCGAACAGCCCGCGCAGACCGCCGAGCCCCGGCCGGAGCAGTCCACGGAGCAGCCGGCGGGCGAGGGCGAAGGGGTTGAGGAGGAGTCGTCGTCAAGCGATCACCTGGCGTCCCTGCGCGAAGCGTGGCCGCAGGTCGTCGAGTACGCGGGTGAGAACAACGTGCCCGTGCGCGTCATGGCGGCGCAGGCGGTGCCGGTCGAGCTCGACGGTGGCGTGCTCACCATCGGGCATCACACCGGTGCGCTGGCGAACCGTCTCAACGATCCCGCGAATACCGCGGCGCTCGGTGCCGCGGTGCAGCGTGTGGAGGGCATTGAGGTGGAGGTGCGGTGCGTCGTCGGCACGTCGCCGCGCGCGACCGGGGAGCGTTCGGGTGCGCGGGCGCGCCAGCATCAGGCGCCCGCCGCCGAGGGTTCGGAGGGCGCGAAACCGGCTCCTGAATCCGCGGGAACTCCGAATGATCGGGCTGAGCCAACCGTTGATCAGTCCAACGAAGGTCATTCACCTGCGGGAATGACGGGCGGCCACTCGACTCCTGATGCCGAGGCCCCCGTAACCGACATGCCCGCCGCCGAGGCCGAGCAGCGCGTCGACGCGCGCGAGCAGGCTCAGGAACAGGCCCGCGAGCAGGCCGCCGAGCAGGCTTCACAGTCGCAGCCGCAGTCGGCGCCCCAGGAGCAGTCGGCGTCCCAGCCTCAGCCGCAGCAGGCTGATTCGGGGCGTCCGATTCCCGCTTATCGACGCATCCTCGAGGAGCGCCGCCGCGCTCAGGAAGCCGCCCAGCGCAACGGCGGCGGCGACGGCGCGCAGGCCGATGGGCCGGGTGGACAGCAGGGCGGCGCCACTGCTCAGCCGGGAGCAGGCGGCGTCTCGGATGCGCTCGCCGCGGCTCGCAACGCTGCTCAGAATCAGGAGCAGCGTCACGAGCAGCCGGTCGACGGCGCGAAGAAGAAGTACGTCCCGCCGCCGCCCGCGCCGGGGACGCAGACGGTGGTCAAGCGCCGTCACGACGACATTCCGCTTCCTCCCGAGCCCTACGACGACGTGCCCCCGCCGCCCGAACCCGACTTCGGCGACTACCCCGATGACGGCTACGGTACGCCGCCGAGCTTCGGCGGCAATCAGGGCGGCCCCGGCAACCAGGGCGGCCCCGGCGGAGCGCAGCAGTACTCGGCACCGTCGAACTCTGCGCCCCCGCAGCAGAACCAGCAGCAGAATCAGCAGGCCGGAGGCTATGGCGCACCGTCGAACCCGGCGCCGGCGAACACCGCGCCTGTGAATTCCGGGCCGGCGCCCGCTGCACCCGCCGCTGCTGGATCCGCCGCCGCACCCGCCGCGCAGGAAGACGGCCTCGACGACGAAGAGCGCGAGCTCCTCGACGCCGCCCGCACCCCCGGCCAGCTCGACCACCGCGACCAAAAGGAAGTCGTGATGGAACTGCTGGCCAAGGAGCTCGGCGCCAAACCGCTGTAGGCCGCGCCCGGAGGGGAGGGCGGATGGCGTGGAGGCGGGGCGTCGTCAAGCAGCCGCCCGCATTCGCCCAGCGCGAACGCGTTCGAAAACGGCCCGCGCCTGCCCTGGCCGATCCGCGCTCGCCGCTACAATCGGCGGCGACGTGGGCGAGCAACGCCCGCCCGGACGAACGCGACCGGTCCGGCCCCGAACCGACCCCGAATCGACCCCGAAAAGGAAAAGACATGAGCCAGCCCGACATGAACGCCATCCTCGCCCAGGCCCAGCAGATGCAGGCGCAGCTCGAAGCCGCGCAGGCCGAGATCGTCGCCTCCTCCGTCGTCGGCGAAGCCGGAAACGGCCTGGTCAAGCTGACCATGCGCGGCTCCGGCGAGGTCACCGACATCGCCCTCGACCCGAAGGCCGTCGACCCCGAGGACGTCGACGGGCTGCAGGACCTCATCCTCGGCGCGTTCCAGGACGCCACCACGAAGGTGCAGAACCTCGCGCAGGAGAAGATGGGCCCGCTGCAGGAGGGCTTCGGCGCGCTCGGCGGCGACGGCCTCGGCTTCTAGGACCGGCGCACCGAATTGTTCGAAGGACCTCTTCAAGATCTCATCGATGAGTTCGCGCGCCTGCCCGGCATCGGGCCGAAAAGCGCGCAACGCATCGCCTTCCACCTGCTCAAGGTGGAGCCGGAGGACGTCGACCGCCTCCAGTCGGCGCTGGCGCGGGTGCGCGACGGCGTCCACTTCTGCCGCGTCTGCGGCAACATCTCCGCCGACGAGGTGTGCCGCTATTGCGCCGACGGCCGCCGCGATCGCGGGCTGATCTGCGTCGTCGAGGAAGCCCGCGACATCCAGGCCATCGAGCGCACCGGCGAATTCGAGGGCCGCTACCACGTGCTCGGCGGGGCGCTGGACCCGCTGGGCGGCATCGGGCCCAACGAGCTCAACATTCGCACCCTCTTGCAGCGCATCGGCGGCGTGCTTGACGACGTCCCCGGTCCGCCCGGTTCCACCCCCGGCGAGGAGACGCCCAATGGCGTCATCGACGACGACGGGAATCTGCCGGCGCCGGAGATCACCGAGGTGATCATCGCGACCGACCCGAACACCGAGGGTGAGGCGACGTCGACGTATCTGGCGCGGCTGCTGCGGGATTTCCCCGGCCTGTCGGTGACGCGGTTGGCGTCGGGCATGCCGCTGGGTGGCGACCTCGAGTACGTCGACGAGCTCACCTTGTCGCGCGCCTTGACCGGCCGCCTGGCGATTTAGGCGGGGCCGGCGAGGGGCGGCACCCGGTTTCGGCCGCGCGCTCCCGGCCGCCTGCCTCGCCGTCGCTGGCCGCGCGGGGCGGCGCGACCCCAGCCGGACGCGCCCTGGCCGAAGCCAGAAAGACGCCCAGTGAACAGAAAGAGGCGGTCAACCACGTCTATTTGTTCACTGGGCGTCTATCTGTGGGCGGGGCCGGGGGAGCCTCGCCGCGCCGCCGCCAGCCTCGTGTAGCCGGCGCCCGTGCTGCTACCGACCTCACCGCGTCGACCGCCAGATCTGCGCTGGAGATACCTACGTTTCGGCCAGATACCTACGTTTGAACGTGAGTATCTGGCGTAAACGTAGGTATCTGCGTCGAATCGAGGCGGGGGAGCCCCGCCGACCGCGCTCACCACCGCCCCGCCGCTAAATCTCCTGCCACTCCGGCTTGTTGTCGTAGGCGTAGCGGTAGTACTCGGCGTTCTCCAGCTTCGACGCGGCCGCGGCGTCGACGATGACGGTGGCGTGCGGGTGATACTGCAGCACGGACGCGGGGCACAGGGCGGAGACGGGGCCCTCGCACAGTGCGGCGACGGCCTCGGCCTTCGCGGCGCCGGTCGCCAGCAGCAGCAGGTGCCGCGCCCGGCCGATGGTCGCGAGCCCCTGGGTCACCACGTGGTGGGGGACGTCGTCGATGGAGTCGAAGAACCGGGCGTTGTCCGAAATCGTGCGCGGGTGCAGGGTTTTCACGCGGGTGCACGACGCCAGCGAACTCCCGGGCTCGTTGAACCCGATGTGCCCGTCGGTGCCCACGCCCAGCAGCTGGACGTCGATGCCGCCGGCCGCGGTGATCGCGCGGTCGTATTCGGACGCGTGCCGCGGGTCGAGGCCGTTGGGCGACTGCACGAGGGTGTCCTCGATGTCGATGTGCGAGGTCAGCTCGCGCCGGATGGTGGCGTGGTAGCTCTGCGGGTGGTCGGGCTGCAGGCCGATGTATTCGTCGAGCAGGAACGCGCGGCACTGCGCGAACGACAGGCCCTCCTCACGGTGCCGCCGCACGAGCTCGCGGTACGCCCCGACGGGGGTGGACCCGGTGGCCAGGCCGAGGGTCGCGCCTCGCTCGGCGTAGCGGGCGAGGACGTCGGCGGCGAGCAGCCCGACGTCGTCGGCATTGTCCAGGATGATGATTTCCACGTCAGCGTTCCTTTCGCGTGCCGCCGATGATCACGGTCGGCGGGGTCGGCGCGCCTCCGTTGCGGGGGGCGGGGCCGGGTTGGGGGGTGTCGTCGCAAAGCAGGAGGTCGGCTCGCTTTCCGACGGCCACCTCACCCCGATCGCCGAACCCCGCTATTGCTGCCCCGGTCGTGGCGGCCATGTGGGCGATGGCGGTGGGGTCGATGCCGCGGGCGAGCATGCGCATGACCTGGTCGTGGATGGTGGAGGTGCCGCCGGCGATGGCGCCGAGGGGCTCCGGGGCGCTGGCGGCGGTATCGGTATCGGCGCTGGTGGAGGCGTCGGTTTCGGCGGCGCTTCCGGCACCGCCCTCCACTTTCAGCCGCGCGACCCCGCCCCGCACGACGACGGGCAGCGTGCCCAGGACGTAGTCGCCGTCGGGCATGCCGGCGGCGGCCATGGCGTCGGAGACCAGCGTGATGCCGGCGGCGCCGGTGGTGGCCATGACCAGGTCGACCATGGAGTCGGCGAGGTGGACGCCGTCGGCGATGAGCTCGACGATCGCCTCGCCGCGGGCGGCGGCGGCCAGCAGCGCGCCGGCGGCGCCGGGCTCGCGGTGGTGGACCGGCGGCATGGCGTTGAACAGGTGAGTCGCCGTCACGGTCAGCCCCAGGTCGGCGGCGTCGCCGATGGCCCGGGCCGTGGCGTCGAAGCCGGCGTCGGTGTGTCCGAAGGAGGCTACGAGGCCGCGCTCGGCGCACACGCGCAGAAGGTCGCCGAGCCGCTCGGTCTCCGGCGCCAGGGTGATGGCGCGGACGTGGCCGCGGCCGGCGTCGAGGATCTTCTCCAGGGCCGCCGGATCGCCGGGCACGATGGCGCGGGGATCCTGGGCGCCGCAGCGGCAGGCGTTGATGAACGGCCCCTCCAGATGAATGCCGTCGATGTGCCCGTCGTCGGCGACGTCGGCGAGCACGGCCACCTGCCGCGCGAGGTCGTCCGGCAGTGCGGAGACGGTCGATGCCAGCAGCGTCGTCGTCCCCCACCTGCGGTGATGGGCGGCCGCGGCGGCGCACCCCTCGGCATCGGCGCCGGGGAAGCCATGCCCCAGCGCGCCGTGGTTGTGCACGTCGGCCAGGCCCGGCAGGATCAGCGGGCCCGTGTCACGGGCATCGCTTGACGACGTCCCGCCGCCCGCCCCCGCACCCCCATCTCCGGGTGCGGCGGGGCGCACCTCGGTGATCACGCCACCGGACCACGCCACGAAGGTGTCGGGCAGTACCCCTTGTGGGGTGACCGCTCGGCCGATGACGTGGCCGTCGTAAAGCGGGGTCATTGCGCTACTTCTTTTCCGGCTCGTTCGTGTCCGGGGTGGCGTCCGGGTTGGCGTCGCGCTCGACGACGACCGCGCGGTCGGCGGCGGCCTGCGTGACGCGGGTGTCCGCCTCCGGGACGACCGGATCCTGCTCGGGGTCGCGGCCCGGGGTCTTCAGGTCGAGCTTGACGATCATCACGCGGAAGATCACGTAGTAGATCACCGCGTAGACCAGGCCCGCGACCACGATCGCCCACGGCTTCTCGGCGATGCCGAGGTTGAGCAGGAAGTCGATCGCGCCGGCGGAGAAGCCGAAGCCGTCACGGGCGCCGACGAGGTTCATCACGGCCAGCGAGGAGCCGGTCAGCACCGCGTGGGTGACGTACAGCGGCCAGGCCAGGAACATGAACGCGAACTCCAGCGGCTCGGTGATGCCGGTGAGGAACGCCGTCAGGGCCAGCGAGACCATCGCGCCGCCGGTCACCTTGCGCTGCGCCGGGCGGGCGGTGTGGTACATCGCCAGGGCGGCCGCCGGCAGGGCGAACATCATGATGGGGAAGAAGCCGGTCATGAACGCGCCCGCGGTCGGGTCGCCGGCCAGGAAGCGCGCGATGTCGCCGTGGACGACGCCGGCGTCGCCCTCGAAGGAGCCGAGCATGAACCACGGCACGAAGTTGAGCAGGTGGTGCAGGCCGATCGGGATGAGCAGTCGGTTGACCGTGCCGTACACGAAGCCGCCGCCGACGGTGTTCTCGGAGATCATGTCGCCGAACCAGGTCAGGCCCTGGTTGAACCACGGGTAGACCAGCACCATCGGGATGGCGATGACCACGGCGGCGAAGCCGACCACGATGGGCACGAAGCGCCGGCCGTTGAAGAAGCCGAGGTACTCCGGCAGGCGCTTGCGGTGGTAGCGCTGCCACAGCATCGCCGCGACCAGGCCCATGATCAGGCCGGCGAGGACGCCGTAGTTGATCATCAGCTGGTCGCCGTTCTGGTCGACCTCGCCTTCCAGCACCATCGGCGACAGGGCCTTGAACACGCCGGTGAGCACCAGGTAGCCGACGACGGCGGCCAGTGCGGTGGAGCCGTCGGCCTTCTTCGCCCAGCCGATGGCCACGCCGACGGCGAAGAGCAGGGGCAGGTTGTCGAACAGCGCCCCGCCGCCGGCCGCGAAGATCGCGGCGAGCCAGTTGAGCACCGTGATGTTTTCCCAGCGGCCCAGCATGTCGTCCTGGCCCAGGCGCAGCAGCAGCGCCGCGGCGGGCAGGACCGCGATGGGCAGCATCAGGCTGCGGCCCAGTTTCTGCAGGTTCTTCATGGCGGCCGACTTCTTCTTCGGCTGCGTGTCGGTGGAGGACATTGGCGTCCCTTTCACTCGGGGGCCGCCGACCATGCGCTGCGCCGGCGATCCGTGCGGTGTTGCATTCATCCGCCAGTGTATCGCACTGGTCATGACCAACCATGACAACTTTGTCACATTTTCCACAATTGCCCCGCCCGGGTCGGTACCGTGGGCGGTGACGCACGAAAGCCGCGTGGGCCGCGGGCGCCGCAGGCGCCCCGCACCCCGACCGCCGGGAAGGTCCGCCGATATCCCAGGAGGAACATCATGGCCAGGATCAACATCGAAGAGATCGTCGCCGGGCTCGGCGGCGCGAACAACATCGACGAAATCGAGGGCTGCATCACCCGCCTGCGCACCGTGGTCAACGACCCGTCGCTGGTGGACAAGGACGTGCTGACCCGCGCGGGCGCGATGGGTGTCATCGGTTCGGGTGTCGTCGTCCAGGTCGTCGTCGGCCCCGAGGCGGAGCTGATCGCCGAAGACATCGGGGATCTGCTGTGACCGCGGTCTGTTCGCCCATCGACGGCGAGGTCGCCGCGCTGGCGGACGTGCCCGACGAGGTCTTCGCCTCGGGCATGGTCGGCGCGGGCCTGGCCGTGGTGCCCTCGGGGGAGGAGGTCATCGACGTCGCGGCGCCGGTGGCGGGCAAGATCATGCGGATCATGCCGCATGCGCTGGTCATCATGACGCCGGAGGGCCGCGGCGTGCTGGTGCACGTGGGCATAGACACCGTCGGCATGAAGGGGGAGGGCTTCACGGTCCTCGGCGCGAAGAAGGATCGCGTGGAGGTCGGCGACGTGCTCATCACCGCCGATGTCGCGGCCATCCGCGCCGCCGGCCACGATCCCATTTGCCCGGTGGTGGTCATGGAGTCCGTCGCCGAGGACGTCGGCGATCTCCTCGAGCCCGGCACGGCCGTCACCACGGGGGATGCACTGTTCCTAGCCTGATTCAACGATGCTTTACGACGCCCCGGCGCACCCCCGCCGGGGCGTTGCCGTGGGTGCGGGGTGGCCGTCGTAAAGCGGGGGCGAAGGTCTACCTGCCGCCGTCGCGCAGGTGCATGCGCAGCGTGTAGCGGTCGGGGCGGTAGGTGGAGGTGCACAGCTCCACGGGGCGGCCATGGCTGAAGGACATGCGGCGGATCCGCAGAACCGGCTGGCCGGGGTCGATGCCCAGCGCGCGGCCGACGTCGGCGGTGGCGGCCGCGGCGGTGCAGACCTGCTCGGCCTCGTCGATGGGCAGGTTGTAGTCCGACGCGAGGATGGAATACACCGACTTGTGCACCGACTTCTCCAGCAGGCCGGGGGCGTGCGTGGCGCTGTACCAGGCATCGTCGACGGAGTACGGCAGGCCATCGCCCATGCGCACGCGCGCCAGGTGCAGGTGCGGGCCGTCGCCGAGGAACTCGGCGACCGACGCCGGCGGCTGGGCGGTCTCCGAGACCAGGATCATCGCCGAGGGCTCGGCGCCCTTCTGCTTCATCTCGGCGGTGAAGCTGGCCAGGTGCAGGTCGGAGCGCAGCGGCCGGTGGGCGACGAACGTGCCCTTGCCGCGGAAGCTCTCCACGGTGCCGTCGGCGACCATGTCCCCGATGGCGCGGCGGACGGTGATGCGGCTGACGCCGAAGACCTCTTCGAGGATCCGCTCGCTGGGCAGGGAATCGCCCGGCTCGAGGTCGTCGTGGCAGACCTCCGTGAGAATCGCCTTGAGCTGCGCGTGCTTGGGCGTCGGCCCGTGCTCGATGCTGTGGCGGGCCAGGAGCGCGAGGGTGCGCTGTTCGGAGGAGGCGGCGTCGTCGGGTGCGTCCGCCGAACCGCGCGCCGTGGCTGGATCGGCGGGAGAGTTCATGGTTCCCATTGTACGACTGGTCATGACAAGTGGCGCGGCGGAAGGTGAGGGCTGCGTCTCATTATCATGTGTCGTCGGTTACGCAGTGGGGCGGGAAAAGGTCACTTGCCCAGCGTAGCGGGGGTTCTGGCGGTGCGGTGACCTTCACTCATGCGAGGCCGACGGCCAGCTTGATGGCGATGCCTATCATGACCAGTCCGGTCAGAACATCGATGATCGTCCACGTGGCGGGCCTGGCCAGGCGCCGGCTGAACGCCCGCGCGCCGATGGCGAGCGTCCCGAACCACACCGCCGACGCGATCACCGCGCCGAGCGTGAACCACCACCGCTGCTCGCCGTAGGACGCCGCCACCGACCCGACGAGCACGACCGTGTCCAGGTACGCGTGCGGGTTCAGCCACGTCACCGCGGCGATGCCCGCGATCGCGCCGGCCAGCGTCGTGGCCACGCTCCCGGTCGGGTGCAGGGCGTCGCTTTCGGTGGTGCCGTCGCTGGCGCTGCTTTGCGACGGCCCCTCCACCGGCCCGCCCTCCGGCTTAGGCGTGGACTTCTGCGTGGATTTCTGTGTGGATTTCCTCGTGGACTTCCACGCCGACCGCAGCGACATCAGCCCGTAGACCACCAGGAACGCGATGCCCAGCAGCGTCACCGCCGTGAGCACGCGGGGATTGGCCTGGAGCGCGGCGCCGAATCCGGCGGTGCCCAGCGACATGAGGATCGCATCGGAGACGATGCAGAATAGCGCGACGGCGGCGACGTGGCTGCGGGCGATGCCGTGGCGCAGCACCATGGCGTTCTGGGCGCCGATTGCCGCGATCAGCGAGATCGACACCAGGAAGCCGGGAATGATCGATTGCACCCCGGAATCTTAGCCCCCCGCCGGCACCCGCTCGTCCGGGGCCTGCTCATCGGGCGACTGTTGGTCCCGCGCCGGCACCCGCTCGCCCGGTGCCTGCTCAGCCGAGTTCGCCGCGGTGGGCTGCGCCGCGGTCGGCGCCGCTCCCGCCCACGTCGCCGTGCGCCACAGCCACTCCAGCGGCCCCTGGCGGAACAGGCCCAACCATGCGACGGAGAACATCCACTGCGCGGCCAGGATGCCCGCGACCACGGCCATCGCCGCCGACCACGACGCCGCCGAATCATCGGCCACCCCGAACAGCGGCAGCGCGTCCTTGACCGCCCAGAACAGCAGCGTCGCGCCGATGTAGTTGGTCAGCGACATCCGGCCCATCGGGGCGAACACCGCCAGCACGGCCGGGCGCAGCGGCGTGGACATGAGGAACCCCAGCAGCGCCATGTACGTCACGGCCAGCAACGCGCCGGCCACCGCGCTCGACGCCGAGAAACCGGCGGCCATCGGGTCCAGGTTCTGCCACCACAGGGCGACCGACGCCAGCGGCGCGGCGATGACCAGGATGATCGCATTCAGGGTGGCGTTGCCGTCGAGGATGCGGGGGACGTCGTAAAGCGCCAGCGCGAAGCCCAGCAGGAACAGGCCCGGAATGGTGATGATGCCGCCGTCCAGCGCCAGCGCCACGCCCAGCAGCAGCCCGCCGGCGACCGCGGCCACCGGCGGCAGCACGCGGATGGGCAGGAACGTCGCGGGCAGCAGCACCAGCATCGCGCACACCGCGTACGGCGTCAGCGCCTCGCCCGGCTGGAGGAGCCAATGGCCGACGCCGAGGACGAAGAGGAACGCGAAGCGGCGCAGCATGACCACGCGCGGACGTGCGGCCCGCGTGCGCGCCGACGCCCACATCAGGCCGAAACCGATGCCGAACAGCAGCGAGAAGATGGGGAAGAACCGCTGCTGCACGAACATGTCCAGCAGATCGCGCACGTGATTCGGGCCGAGGTCGGGATCGATCTGCAGGGTCCAGATCGCCGGGACATTGACGAAGGCGATGCCGCACAGCGCCAGGCCACGGATCGCGTCGAGGGAGCCGATGCGGCCCACGGGTGTTTTGCTCATGCCCCCATTCCACCGCCGCGGCGCCGCCGGATCATCGGACCCGGGGCGGATTTCACGGCGAAGGCCGGGTCATACGCTGGTATGACCCGGCCCCACTACGAGCTGCGAACTCCCCCTACCGCTCGCTCTTCGGCCGCGGCTTCGACGCGATGCGCTCGGCGCGCAGGCGGTCGATCACCGGCAGCTCGAGCGGCTCGAGCGACGCGACGTCGACGCCCATCGCCCGCGCCAGCAGCAGGTCCGCCAGCTCCGGGTTGCGCGCCAGCGCCGGCCCGTGCAGGTACGTCGCCACGACGCTGCCCTGCACCGCGCCCTCGGCACCGCCGGTGGGGGTTTCGGCCGCGGTCTGCTTGACGACGCCCACCTTCCCCCCATCCGCCGCACGCACCGGATTCGGCGCGCGCCCCGGCTCGGGCTGGCGCTCGGGGCCCTCGTTGCCCACGCCGCGGATGACGCGGCCCAGCGGGCGGGCGTCCGCTCCCAGCGTCGTGCAGCCCATGTGGTTCTCGAAGCCGGTGAGGGGGGAGGAGAGGTCGTCGGAAAGCGGGGCCGTGCGGATCTCGCCGATGGCCCGGACCGGCAGCGACGTCGTGGTGCAATCGATCAACCCCAGGCCCGCCACCTCCTTGCCGCCCGCGCGGAACGACTCGCCGAGGACCTGGAACCCGGCGCAAATGGCCAGGATCGGGCGGCCCGCGGCGGCGGCGCGCGCCAGGCCGCCGTCGTTGCCCAGGTGCTCGACGGCGATGGTCTGCGCGACGTCTTCGCCACCGCCGATGGTGTAGATGTCCAGGCCCTCCGGCACCGCCTCGCCCAGCCGGATGGGCGTGACCGTGGCGTCGAGGCCACGGCGGCGGGCGCGCTCGCGCAGCACCAGGGCGTTGCCGTCGTCGCCGTACGTGCCCAGCACGTCGGGGAGGATCAGGCCGATGTTCAGGTCAGTCATTGGTGCCTCGCTCGTCCTTCGCGGCGGCCGTGCCGGTGGCGGCGGCGTTGGAGCCGGCGCCTCGCTCGATGGCCTTCTTCAGATCGCGGAATGCCGTGTAGTTCGCCAGCACCTCGACGCGGCCCGGCGGGCACGCGGCGATGGCCTCCAGCGGATCATGCAGCAGCTCATGCTCGATGCCCGCGTAGAGCAGGCGCACCGCCAGATCCGTGCCGCGCTCGCCGGACGCCTTCACCGACAGCCCGCCGAAGTTCTCGAACACCACGTCCCACAGCCACGACAGGTCCTCGCCGTCGGCGACGTGCCCGTTGACCGCGATGACCACGCCATCGGCGTCGCGATCGACCATCGACAGCGCCTCCTGCCAGCCGGCGGGATTCTTCGCCAGCAGCATGCGCACCTCGTGGTCGCCGACCTTCATGGTCGAGTAGCGGCCGGCGACGTTGTCCACGCCCTCCGTGGCGGTCGCCGCGACGGTCGCCTCCGCGCCGAGCTCCATCGCGGCGGCCGTCGCCAGCGTGGCATTGCCGCGGTTCGCGTCGCCCGGCAGCGTCAGATCCAGCGGGACCGTCGTGCCATACGGCGTGGAAATTCCGTCGGGGGAAATGGCCCAGGCCGCTTGGGGACGTCGAAAAGCACCGCCACCCGGAAGCTCCTTCACCGCGTACCAATCATCGCCATCCCGGATGATCGGCCCGCCCGTGCGCGGGCAACTCGTCGCATCATTGGTCCAACCGCCGCCGGCCGAGACCCACACGACGTTCTTCGCGTCCCACGCTGCCGAGGCGATCAGCGGATCATCGCAGTTCGCGACGACCGTGGCCTGCGGATTCGCGTTCACCGCATCGCGCAGCGACCGCTCGATCTTGTTGATCTCCCCCACCCGATCCAGCTGATCCCGCGACAGGTTCAGCAGCACCAGCACCCGCGGCTTCAGGTCCGCGGAAATGTGCGCGACGTGGAGCTCGTCGACCTCCAGGACCAGCGTGTCCGCATCCGGCGACGCCATCAGCGCGGAAATGACGCCCGCGTCCATGTTGTCGCCGCCCTCGTTGGTGGCCACCGCGTCGCCGGCCGCGCGCATCGCCGCCGCCAGCATCCGGGTGGTCGTCGACTTGCCGTTGGTGCCCGTGATGATCGCCGCCGGCCGCCCCCCGCCCAGTTGCCCCAGGATATGGGGGTCGAGCTTCTGGGCGATCAGCCCGCCGATCATGCCGCCGGAGCCGCGGCCGGTGCGCCGCGATGCCCACGTCGCCGCTGTGGCCGCCGTCGTCGCGATCCGCGACCGGAGGCTCATGCGGCGGGATTTGCTGCTCTTGGTCATGGGGGCATTCTAGGCCCTCGGCGGGCGGGGGCCGGCGTCCGCGCCGTTAACGCGAGGTAACTTCCGGGCCGATTGGCTTTACGACGCCGCGTTCGCCCCAGACGCCCCCGCCCGGACCGGTGGTGCCCGCCGCGGGAGGTGGCCGGCATCGGCCGGCCAGCATTGATTTGGCCTGGTTTCGGGCCCGCCCGCCTCCGATCCGGCCGATGTCGGCCCGGCCAGCATCGATTTGCCCCGGTTTCGGGTCCGCCCGCCTCGGATCGGGCCGTTGTCGGCTGGCGTGGAGGTGCCGAAGCCGACGAATGCAGCCACTGGCCGGGTGAACGTCGTTATAACCCCAGGGTGGAAAATCGTGTGGCTGCGCTGGGCGAATAACGCCCGCGCCTGGCGTCGGATTCGGGGCGCCGACAGCCCAGTTGTGGGGCCCGAGCTGTCGGCCGGCGCTCCCGCGGGTGAGCTGTGGGGCGCCAGTGGCGGGTGGGGCGAAGGGCGGAGACGCGGGCGTCGTAAGGCAGCGCGAACCCAGCTCGCTCGCCTCGCTGCGTGCCGCGCACCCACCGTCAGCACCGAATCGCCCCGGTTTCGGGGCCCGCCCGCAGCCGATATGGCCGGTCGCCGCCCGGACAGCATCGAATCGCCCCAGATTCGGGCCCGCCCGCCTCCGATCCGGGCGGTCGCGGTCGGCGTGGAGGTGTCGAATTTGCACTACGCAGCCAAACGCCGGGTGAACGTCGTTATAACCCCAGGACGGAAAATCGTGTGGCTGCGCTGAGCGAATAACGTCCGCGCCTGGCGTCCATTTGGGGCGCCGGCAGGTCAGTTGCGGGGCCCGAGCTGCGGGCCGGCGCTCCCGCCGGCGAGCTGTGGGGCGCCAGGGGCGGGTGGGGCGAAGGGCGGGGACGTGGGCGTCGTAAAGCGGCCCGCCCCCGCCCGCCTACATCTCGTCGAGAAGGCGCAAGAACGCGACGTCGCTGACCAGAGGAATCTCCTTGCGGTGGGCGTGCATGGCCTTGCCCACGAGCTCCTCGGGCGTGACGTCGGCGGGCCGGTTGCACACGAGCACGGACGTCTCGCGCGTGACCTTCTCGGAGTACGCCAGCCCGGCCTTCACGCCGGCGCCGATGATGTCGTCGGCGGGCGAGGTCAGCTCGGGCGCGATGGCGAACTCCATGCCCGGCTTCAGCGCGCCGCCGGGCCGGTACTTGCCGGGGTTGGCGGCGGGCCGCGGCGCCTCCATCGCGTCGACGCGGACGCCGGATCGCTGCAGGCCGACGTGGTCGGCGCGCAGGTCGTCGGTGGGCCAGGTGGCGAAGATGCTTGACGACGTCCCATCCGCACCCTCTTCGCCCTCCCCGTGGTTGGGCTGTGCGTGGTTGGGCTGTGCGCGGTCGCCCTCGCCACGATCGCGCTGTGCGCGCCACAGGTCGACGAGCAGCTCGACGTCCTCCATGGTGCGGTCGCGCTCGGGGATGCCGATGTTGTCGACGCTGGCCACCGGCGACGGCGCGTCCAGCCCGTAGGCGCGGGCGACGCCGCGCAGGCGGGTGTCGGGCAGCTCGATGGCCTGGCGGCGGGCGGTGACCAGGGTGTCCGTCACCGTCTCCGGGGCGGGGATGCGGCCGGCGCGGACGCGGCCGCGACCGCGGCCGCGGCGGCCCCGGTTCGCGCGGTTGGCGTGGCGGCGGGCGCGCTTGGCCTCCTCCACGATGAACCCCCACGTGCGGGGGAGATCATGGGTGATCAGCGCGCGGCCGTCGAGAAACTCGCCGACCGTGCCCAGCACCGTGCCGAACCGCGGGGCGCCCTCGAGATCATCCGGCTCCAGGCCGTGCAGGTGCACCGGGCCGGGATCCTCGCCGATGGTGAACACGCCGTGCCACGTGCGCGTGATCTCGCCGTCGGCCGAAAACGTGGCCAACCCCAGCGACACCATGCGCGCGGACTTCGGGTGGATTCCCGTGGACTTCACCACCGCCGCGACGAAGGGCGACTGGTCCATCTACGCCTCGGCCAGCGCGCGGTTGACGGCCGAGGTGACGGCCTTCAGCGACGCGTACGTGATGGAGCCGGCGATGCCGCAGCCCCAGACCTTCAGGCCGTTGACGTCGGCCAGGACGTACGCGGCGGCCTCGGCGTCGTCGCCGGCGGTGCGAGCGTGCTGGTTGTACTCCTGCACCTCGACGTTGATGCCCAGCTGTTCCAGCGCGTTGGCGTAGGCGGCCAGCGGGCCGTTGCCGTGGCCGGAGACGACCTGCTCGGAGCCCTTGTACACCACGCGGGCCTGCACCTTCGTGTCGTCGGATTCGACCTGCGGGGCGTCGACGGTCAGGGCGATCTGCTCGACCGGGGCCTCGCGGTCCAGGTACTCGCCGGCGAAGATGTCCCACATCGCCTTGGAGTTGACCTCGCCGCCCTCGGTGTCGGTGACGGCCTGCACTACGGAGGAGAAGTCGACCTGCATGGACCGCGGCAGGCTCAGGCCGTGGTCGGACTTCATGATGTACGCCACGCCGCCCTTGCCGGACTGCGAGTTGACGCGGATGACGGCCTCGTAGGAGCGGCCGACGTCCTTCGGGTCGATGGGCAGGTACGGGACCTCCCAGGTGGCGGCGCGCAGTTCGTCGTCGGTCAGCTTCTTCACGTCGGCGCCGGGGCGGATCTTCTCGGCCATGGCGTCCAGGCCCTTGTTCACGGCGTCCTGATGGGAGCCGGAGAACGCGGTGAACACCAGGTCGCCGCCGTAGGGGTGGCGCTCGGGAACGCGCAGCTGGTTGCAGTACTCGACGGTGCGGCGGATCTGGTCGATGTCGCCGAAGTCGATCTGGGGGTCGACGCCCTGCGTCATCATGTTCAGGCCCAGGGTGACCAGGCAGACGTTGCCGGTGCGCTCGCCGTTGCCGAACAGGCAGCCTTCGATGCGGTCGGCGCCGGCCAGGTAGCCCAGCTCGGCGGTGGCTACGCCGGTGCCGCGGTCGTTGTGGGGGTGCAGCGACAGGATGACGGAGTCGCGGCGCTCCAGGTTGCGGTGCATCCACTCGATGGAGTCGGCGTAGACGTTCGGGGTGATCATCTCGACCGTCGACGGCAGGTTCAGGATCATCGGGTTGTCCGGGGTGGGCTGCATGACGGCGGTGACGGCGTCGCAGACCTCCTTGGCGTACTCGACCTCGGTGCCGGTGAAGGACTCGGGGGAGTATTCCCAGCGCCAGTTGGTGCCGGTGTAGTCGGCGGCGATGGTCTTGATCAGCTCGGCGGCGTCGGTGGCGATCTTCTTGATCGCCTCCTTGTCCTTCCGGAACACGACGTCGCGCTGCAGGATCGAGGTGGAGTTGTAGAAGTGCACGATGACGTTCTTCGCGCCCTCGCATGCCTCGAAGGTGCGGCGGATCAGGTGCTCGCGGGCCTGGACCAGCACCTGGATGGTGACGTCGTCGGGGATCATGTCCTGCTCGATGATCTCGCGGACGAAGTCGAAGTCGGTCTGCGACGCCGAGGGGAAGCCGACCTCGATTTCCTTGTAGCCCATCTGGACCAGCAGCTCGAACATGCGGCGCTTGCGCTCGGGGCTCATGGGGTCGATCAGCGCCTGGTTGCCGTCGCGCAGGTCGACGGCGCACCACTGGGGTGCGGTGGTGATGCGCTTGTCCGGCCAGGTGCGGTCGGGCAGCTGGAAGTCCTGCACCTCTACGTCGTAGGGCTGGTAGCGGGTCGTCGGCATGGCCGAGTTGCGCTGCTTGTTCCAGGGGGCCTGTCCCGCGGGGATGTCACCGTCGGGGGTGGTGATGCGGGAGGGGGCGGAGATGAAGGCGTCAGTGGGGGACATGGGGTTCGACTCTACCTTTCGGTGCGGTGCCCGTTGCCGTGCCGGTTGCGCCTGTCCGCGGTGGCCGGGGGCCTGTCGCGTGGCGGTTGCCGGGGTGGGCGTTTCGCTGGTGTGGGGTTGTGTGAAGGTCAGCTGGCCGGCACGTGAAAATACCCGCGACGGGGAGCCGGTCCTTTAGAGTCGAGCCCCGCCGCGGCACAGAAGGAGGAGTGCGCGCTGCATGTGATGCAGCCTACACCGGGCCCGGGTGGGCCCCAACATGGTTGCGCATGTGGGGGGAACCGTCGGTGGCTTGCTTTGCGACGCCCACGTCCATGCCATCCTTGGTGCGTGTTCAGGATTCGGGGTCGCCGTGCAGAGGCGGGCGCAGCGGCGGTAGAAGGAACTGCGCCGGCGCTGAGATCCGTCGCCGTGCCCGTGGTGGCGTGGTACCTGGTCACCCGCGTGGTGATCCTCGCCGTATTGGTGGTCGCCGTCGTCGCCGACCTGCTCGAGCAAGACGGCGCACCCGCAGAAGGAGCCGGCGGGTTCCGGATCGGCGGGGACGGGTGGTTCGCGGCGGTCTCCCGTGGGACGTGGGACCAGCTCAACGCATGGGACGCGGAGTGGATGCGCGACATCGCCGAGCGCGGCTACTTCGGGCTCGACGACGTGGACGGGGATCCCGGCCACTGGCGCTCCCTCGCCTTCTTCCCGCTGATGCCGTACTTGATGCGCGGGGTGTCCTTCGTCGCCTTCCTCCCCGCCGAATGGGCCGGCGCCCTGATTTCCCTGGTCGCCGGGCTGGTCTTCGCGTTCGCCGCCGCGGCCCTCGCGGGTCGGATGGCGGTGCGCGACGGTCACTCGCGGGACGGTGCTGATCGAGACGGGGCTGCGCGCGATGGCGTGCGCCGCTCGATGATCATTGCGGCGGTGGTGGTGACGACGGCTCCGATGGCCGTCGTCAAGCTCATGCCCTACACGGAGGCGCTGTTCCTGGCGCTTGCGGGATGGGGTCTGGTGGCGATCGTGGACCGGAGGTGGGGGCGCGCCGGGCTGCTGATTCTGCTGGCGGGGCTGACCCGGTCGACCGCGATGGGGCTGTTCATCGTGTTGGCGATCGCGGTGATCGCCGGGGATCGTCGCAACCCGCGGGCGTGGCTGGCCGTGGCCGTCGCGCCGATCGGGTGGGCGGTGTACCTGCTGTGGTCGTCGGCGCAGCTGAGTGACGCGGGCGGGTACTTCGGCGCGCAGGCCCGCGGCTGGAACTCCGAGGTCGACGGCGGCGTGGCCACGGTGCGATGGCTGTGGGAGAGCCTGGGCACCTCGCGCGAGACGGGGTACGCGATCTCGGCGGTGCTGATCGTGCTCGTCGCCGCGACGCTGGCCTGGGCGTTTACGGAGTGGGCGCTGGCGCGGGTGGCCGCGTGGCGTGGTGCGCGGGTGATCGCGGGCGGGAACCGCAGTTCCGCTTTCGTCGACCGGTGGGGGCGCTGCTGGCCGGTGCTGCTGTTTTCGTGCCTGGCCGTGGGGCAGGTGCTGGTCAGCGACGGATTGATGCACTCGCGGCCGCGGCTGTTCCTGTCCGGCGTGCTGGTGCTGCTGGTGTTCGCGCCGGTGCTGGCGCGGATGCGGGCCTTCGATCGCGCGTGGGTCCTCGCCGCGTGGGTGCTGGGGTCCGCGTGGGTCGGCGCGTACATGCTGGTGGCGTTTCCCTGGGCGATCTGACCGCTGCGTCCCGCGGCGCGGGGCTGTGCCCTTGCCGGGGTCTGTGCCTGTGCCGGGGCTGCGGCCGCGCCGGGCCGGGGACGCGGGCTGATGCATCTATTTCCAGGCGTGTATGCGATTAGGGAGCGAAAAATCGCCCCAAACGACTCACTTCGCCGCGGTAAAACCGCTGGTCGCTGCGAAGGGGGATGAGTCGTTTGGGGCGATTCGCCTGGCTTTAGTTATTGCGTCGGCGGCGGATGCCGACCAGCGCGATGCCGGCGGCGATCAGCAGCCCGGAGCCTGCGGCCAGGATGGCGATGTCCTCGACGCCGGTCGACGCGAGCTTCCCGCCACCGGATGAACCGCTCTTGGCGGCCCCTCCGCTCTTGCCGGAGCCGGAACCGGTGCCGGTGTTGGAGCCAGCGCCGGAGTTGGATCCGGAGCTGGAGCCCTTGCCGTTGCCCGAGTCGCCCTTGCCGGAGCCGTCATCCTTGCCCGAGCCGGAATCACCCTTGCCGGGCTCATCCTTGTCGGAACCGGAGTCGCCCTTTCCGGGATCGTCCTTGCCGGGTTCGTCGCCATCGCCGTCACCGTCGCCGGGCTCATCGCCGTCACCGGGTTCGTCGCCGTCGCCAGGCTCGTCACCGTCACCGGGTTCGTCACCGTCACCGGGCTCATCGCCATCGCCGGGTTCTTCGTCGGAGGGCTCCACCGGATCCACGGTGACCGTGACCAGGCGCTGCGAACCGTCTTCGTCGGTCACCACGACCTGGAACTCCACCGGATCGCCGTTGGGCGGGGTGCCCGTCAGCGAGCCATCCTCATCCAGCGTCAGCCACTCCGGCAGAGTCGAGCCGTCGGCAAGCTCCACCGTCGCGCCGGCCCCGTCATCGGGGGAGAGCACGCTCTCGTTCATCTCCTCGCCAACGGGCGGCTCGAAGGTCAGGGTGGAGTCATCCAGATCGCAGTAGCCGTTCTGGAACTCCTCCGGATCGCCGGAGGTAGGGACGAAATCCACCTTCAGCGCCGGATTCACGGACTGGTTGGGGTACGTGTCGTCGAAAGAGTTCGGCACGCCGACCCAGTCGGTGACGGCCACCGCTTCGCAGGACTCGACCGTGATGGACAACAGCTCCGTGCCGGGCCCGGCGGACGTGATCGCGTTGCCCTTGTTCGCCTGCTCGGCGATGATGTCCGGTCCCGCCAACCACGTGACGCCGTCGTCGGTGGGCGCGGGAGCCGCGGGGGCCTCCGGCGCCGGTCCGGTCGTCGTCGGCGAGGCGCCGCCGGCCGCACCGGTTCCGTTGGAACCGACGTTGAAGAATGCCTTCGGGGTCATCGTCATGTTGTCGCCGACGGCCACCGTCCACACGCCGGGGCGCGCATCCAGGTTCCGCACCAGGTAGGAGCGGGACCGGACGTTGCCGGGGACCATCTTCTCGTCCGACCATGCGCCCATCGCGGCGGCGAATCCGGGCTCGCCGGGCGAAACCCATTCGCCCCCGATCTTGGCCACCCGCAACTGCTGGGCCGACGAATCTTCCTGGGCGGTGGCGAACTGCGGGGCCACCACGGCGATGCCGGCGATCGCGAGCGAGATGCCGCCGACGAGCGCGATGCCGCGCTGCTTCTGGCTTCGTGTTGAATCCATGACCGTTACTCGCTTCTGCTCATCGGCTCGTCGACTGCGCGTTGACAGTCCAGGTGGCTTGAACGGGCTCGGAAGTGCGGCTCGGCGTCACGAAGCTGTCATCCGTCATCCACGTGACGACGCACAACTGAACTGCTTCACCCGGCTGTCCGGTTTCGCCCGCCTCGAGGTCGAAGGGCGCCGTACGGCTATCACGTGCGGGGCCGTTCTGAATGCGGTCGCCATCGGGGGTGCCGCTGCACCGGGTCGAGTTGGCCCAGATTTCCGTCGACAAGCTGTTCGCGAACTCGGAGTCGGGCAGGCCGCCTTCGATGATGCCCGCCTGGGCATTCAGTTCCGTGCCGGCGGCCAGGCGCACCCAGTACTTCTGGTAGACGGCGTTGTCGCGGCCGACCTCCAAGCGGAGGTTCGGGTCGTCGGAACCGTCGACGAGCAGCGTGAGGTGGCTGTCGTCGAAGGTCGTGCCGTCGACGGAGCCCTCGATGGAGAACTCGTGGGGCGTCAGGGCGAACTCGCCGGTGACGTGCTCCTCGGTGGCTCGCTGAGCCTCCGTCATGGTGGAAACGGCGGCGAGGCCCAGGGCCGCGGAACCCAGTCCCAGGGCGCCGACCAGTGCGACGGCGCGGCGGTTTCGGTTCTTCGCGAATGCGGGTAGTCCGGTCATGTCCTTCTACTCCTCGTCATCCTGGGTCGGCGCGGCCACGTCGGGCTGCGGAAGCGCAGCTCCGTGGGAAGCGAGGCGCAGCTGCGCGGTGGAACCGTCGGCAAGCGTGACCTCGATGACGTCGATGCCGGTGCCGGAGAAGTAGCTCCAGGAGGCGCCGCCGGCCGTGCCGGTGAACTCGTGGTTCGCGGCGGCCGCGAGGGCGGCGGCCTCAACGTTGGCGAGCGTCTGGACGTCGCCGTCGCCGAGCTCCCTGGTGGCCAGCGCCTGGTAGGCGGTGCCGTTGAGGGTCACCGTCGACGCGTCGCTGAAGCCGGAGCTCCGGGGCGAACCCGGGGCCGTGGTGGGGAGCGGGGCGGCGGCCTCGGTGGTCTCGGTGGTCGCATCTTCGGTCGTCGCCGGTTCAGAGGACGGAGCCGTCGTCGATGCCGGGGCCTTCGTCTCGGAGGTCGGCGAGGTGGTCGAGGTCTCCGACTTCGGCTCGCTGGTCCGGGTGGTGCTGGACTCGGTGGACTCGGACTCGTCGTCGCGGGTGCTGGACGTCTTCTTGTCGGAGGTCTTCACCGAGGTCTTGGACTCGGAGGCCTTTTCGGACGTCTTCGACTCGGTGGACTTCTCCGACGGCTTCTCGGAGGTCTTCTTCTCCGACGTAGACGCTTTCGCGTCCTTGTCGGCGGCGAGCGTCTCGTCGTCCTTCTTATCGTCCTTATCTTCGGCGCTGGCGTCGTCATCGAGCCACGGGACGAAGGAGCGCAGGAAGTTCGCGAAGCCGTTGGCGTCGTTCGCGGAGGTCACGCCGCGCGGGGCCTTCGAACCGCTGCCGTCGTTGAAGCTGATGCCGCACTCGGAGCGGAACGTGTAGGTCAGTGCGCCGGTGCCATCACCGCCGTTCGTTCCCCAGACCGTGAGAACGACCTCCGACCAGGCACGGTGCTGGGCCTCGTCGGTGCCGTGGGACTTGGCGATCTTCACGTGCGTGTAGGTGTTGTAGCCCGCACTCGCGACCTTGAACTCCACCTCGCTGCCGGAGGCCTGGGCGCCGACATCGAACGTCGTTTGCCGGCCGGTCCAGAAGTGGGGGTTGCCGTGATTGATGATGCCGTTGGGTGCGGTCGCCTCCAATGCGGAGGTATCACCATCGGCCGTGCACTTCACCGCCGTTTTCACGGGGTTGTTGGTGTTCGGCCAAAAATATGCGTTGGCGGCGACGCCACCGGGATCCCACGAGGTCTTGAGGATGTTCCCCGCCGTGCTGGCGTCGGCCGCGGCCTCGGCTGCGGCGGTGCCGTTGCACGACTCGCCGGCTCCGCCCCACGCGCACGCGCCGCCGCTCTCACTGCGGGACTGTGCCTGCTCGGAGAAATCCAGCGGGAGCTTGGCCCCGTATGTCGCCGGATCAGGGACGGTGCTGTTGTTGGCCGTGTTCCACTTGGACGTGTTCTCCACCTGGAGCGACACCTCCGAGTAGGACCACTGCCCGACGGGCTTGACGTCCTTGGGCTTCGGCGCGAAGACGCCGCCGAAGGTCAGCGTGTCCGTCAGGGCGGCATCGGTCGAGGTCACCAGCTGGTAGCTCATGCCACCGGTGACCAGCATCGCGACCGCGGCACCCAGTGCCGAGATCCCGATGGCTGCTTTGCGACGACCCCTCGTGAAAATGCGCATGCTATTCGGCCTCCTCGGTGACCGTGAAGTGCCAGTTGATGCCATTGGTCGACGCGGTGCCGGTCAGGCCCTCCGTGTTCGCGCCCTCGGCGAGACGGGCGGTGAAGCAGACCGTCTGGGGAGCGCCCGGCGTGCTGGCGTCGGCGCCCGCGGTCAGTGGGATCGCGTGCTGATTCGTGGTCACCGCATCCAACGTGCCCTGCTGGATCGTCGTCCCGTTCAGGCAGTCGCCATGCCGCACCGTCAGCTGGATGCGCTTGGCGACGTCGGCGTCGAGATTGGCGAACGCCGGAGCATTGAGCACCGCGGTGCCGTCGTTGTTCGACGTGGCGCCCAGCCGCAGCTCGTACATCGCGGAGATGACCTCGCCGGTGCTGAGCTTGGTGCCGGCATCCGGACCGAAGTTCAGCTGCGCGGCCACCGTCGCATCCGGGTGGGACACCCACGATTCCGTGCCATGGGCCCGGCCCTCGACGACGAAATCTCCGGGGGACGCGGCGAGGGAAGCGGTCGCGAACTCGGAATCGGACCAGAGGGCCAGAGTGGCGATCGCGCCCAAGCCGAGCACGGAGCCTCCAGCCAGAACGGCGCGGATGCGCGTGAAGCGGGTCATCGTGGGGTGTCCTTCAGATGGAAAATCGGGAGGGGCCGGAAGGGGCCCTCCCGGGGGAGGGCCCGTGGGCGGGTGCTACTCCGTGGCCTCGGCGGTGAACTCCCAGGTGATGGTGGTCGAGGTCTTCTCGGTCGCCGAGTAGTCCTCCGGCAGGGTGACCTCGAACTGGAGCTGGTTGGCTTCCTGGCCGGTCAGGTTGAAGGACTGGCCCTGGGCCAGCGCGGCGTTGTCGTCGAGGACGCGGACCTCGAAGGGGCCGGTCTCGGACTGGTTGGCGAAGGTGACCTTGGAATCGGCGGCATCCTCGATGTTGCGGATCCAGTAGTCGATGGTGATGGTGTCGCCCGGCTCCATGGTGCCCGCCTCGGCGAGGTCGGCCGTCAGCACGAGGGCATCCCCGGCGGTCGCGTGATCGGCGAATTCCTCGGTGGCCGAGGTCTTGGACGCCTCGATGCCGAAGTTCTGGGTGCCGAAGGTGCCGGTGGCGAACTCGGAGTCGGACCAGGCGGCCAGGGTCATGATGGCGCCGAGGCCGAGGACGGCGCCGCCGGCGGCGAAGGCGCGGATCTTGCGGGAGTTGGTGGACATTCGTGCTCCTAGGAATTTCCGTGAGAAAAAGCTGCGGGGACCGCTGATGCGGGAGCGGTGGACGCGGCTCCAGAGCGGCAAGCCCGCGCGGGTGTTGTTGCGTCGACAACTCGATTTGAGAGTAGGTCACGCGACTCAGAGGAGCGTGCCACCGGAAATGGGGTCACAGGGGATGTAATACCCGCCGGTGAGAGCGCATTTTTTCCATAACGCCACGTAGTGGCACGTTTCCACTTCGGGGCGGGGTGTCCGTTTGGTTTCCGTTCACTGTTAACGCGTCAACAATTCACCTTTCAGGGGTGAAGTGAATCTCCCCCGAATGTTGGCCGCGCCACACGAATCCGGGCCCGTTACGCGGTGCCGGCGGCCCTTCCGGCGGACTTGTCGGCGGACCTTTTGGCGGCCTTGTCGGTGCCGTCTTCTTCGTCGTCTTCACCCCGGGGCCAGAAGGCCCACGTCACGATCGCCGACGCGAGCAGCACGATGACCACCATCGTCCATGGCTGGCTGAGCATGACCACGTACTCGCCCCAACCGGCCTTCGACCAGAGAACCTCGCGCACTTCGGTGACGTGGTACGGGAACGGGTCGGGGCCGGGGTTGGCGTCGCCCTTCATCTCGATGATGCGGGCGTCGGCGCCCTGCCCGGGATCCGGGACGTTGGAGGTGACCCGGTGGGTGATGGGCATCTGGTTGGGCCGCTCGACGGTGACCACGTCACCGACCTGCGCCTGCTCCGCCGGGATCGTGCGCACGATCGCCATGGAACCGGTGGGGATCTCCGGGGCCATGGAGCCGGTCTTGAACAGGATGATGCCGATGTTCATCGTCCACGCCGCAATCGCCAGCCCGGCGCAGATGACGCCGAAGATCGCGAGCAGGGTCAGCACGGTCTCGGCGATGAACTTGCCGACCTTCGACTTCTTCCGCGCGGGCCGCTTCCCATCAGCTTTCCGGGCCGGAGCCTCGCGGGAGGAGTCGCGGGCGGGCTGCGCCGCGCTTGCAGAACTGGCCGCGCTTGCCGCGCTCGCCGAGTGGCCGTCCTTGCGGTGTCGTGACATCGGCGGGTCCTTCGCGGTGATGGCCTGGCGGGCAGCGGTTCGGGTGGGCGGCGGCCGTCAACCGACCGTCGAAAATGAAGGTAACACCGCCGGGGTGGGGTCAGGGTGAGACGCAGGGGAGACGCAGGACCGGCGCCGGGGCAGAGTCAGGGTCGGATGCAGCGGTCAGACGCTGCTGCGGGACAGCGCAACGGTCGAGGCGATCATGGCGATGAGCGCCGCGCCCATCCAGATCCACTGGGTGCCCTGAGCCTGGAACATCTCGCCGAGCACGACGTAGCCGAGCACAAATGCGACGACGGGCTCGGCGCACGTCATCGCCGGCAGCGACTTGCGCAGGGCGCCGGCGTTGAACGACGCCTGCTGCACCGCCACGCCGATCAGCGCCAGCGCGATCAGCGACCACAGCTCCCACGCGGCGATGAAGGTGGCCAGGTCCGCGTGCACCCACATGTCGATGACCGCCTTCGACAGCACGGCGACGAAGCCGTACAGCCACCCGGTGGCCAGGCCCAGGACCAGCGCCTTCTCGGACTTCAGCACGGTCGCGGCGGCCCAATACATCAGGGCGAACACCACGGCGCCGATGGCCAGCGCCGGGATCCACCGCGACAGCGGCGGCTGCGGGTCGCCCGGCAGCGGCCGGCCCAGGATCACCAGCACGGCCACGGCAATGGTCAACAGCACCGCCCACGCCGTCTCCGACTTGGAGATCCGCCTGCCCGCGATCTTCGCCGCCAGCGGCAGGGTGAACATCAACGACATCACCAACAGCGGCTGGACCAGCAGCAAAGTGCCGAAGGCCAATGCCGCGATCTGCAGGCCGTACCCGGTCATCGCCAGCAGGACGCCGGCCCACCACATCGGGCGGGAGACCACGGCCCACACGCCCGACATGGTCCCGGCGCCGTTGGGCAGCCGGTCGGCAAGACGGTGGCGGATGACGGTCCCCCAGGCGATCGTCAGCGCAGAGCCCAGGCCCAGCAGGATCGCGAGGAGTTCATTGTGCACGCGGACAGATTACCTGTGCGTGGGCGTCGTAAAGCAGCCACATCCGATCAATGTGCAACGGGGGTGCAAACATGCGGCTGGCTGGGGAATCTGGGCAAGCAGTGGCGGCGACCACTGTTGTATCGTTTACGGGAAACCCGAGTGCAGGGCTTGCGCGAGGGCGACCGTCCGGGCGGAATGCGCCCGGGCTGACGGACGAACTGGTCTGGAGGACGCCGACCATGGCATTGGTCGTACAAAAGTACGGTGGTTCATCGCTGGAAAGCGCGGAGCGAATCCGCCGCGTGGCGGAGCGCATCGTGGAGACCAAGAAGCAGGGCCACGACGTCGTCGTCGTCTGCTCGGCGATGGGCGACACCACCGACGAGCTGCTCGACCTGGCCAACCAGGTCAACCCGGTGCCGCCGGCGCGCGAAATGGACATGCTGCTGACGGCGGGCGAGCGCATCTCGAACTCGCTGGTGGCCATGGCCATCGCGTCGCTGGGCGCGTCGGCGCGGTCCTTCACGGGGTCGCAGGCGGGCGTGATCACCACGGAGCGCCACGGCAACGCGCGCATCGTCGAGGTCACCCCGGGCCGCGTGCAGGAGGCCATCAAGGAAGGCCACATTTGCCTGGTCGCCGGCTTCCAGGGCGTCAACCGCGAGACCCGCGACGTGACCACGCTGGGCCGCGGCGGCTCGGACACCACGGCCGTGGCGCTGGCGGCGGCGCTGGAGGCGGACGTCTGCGAGATCTACTCGGACGTCGACGGCGTGTACACCGCCGACCCGCGCATCGTGTCCAACGCGCAGCGCCTGGACACCATTTCCTTCGAGGAGATGCTGGAGCTGGCGGCGGTGGGCGCGAAGATCCTGCAGCTGCGCTGCGTGGAGTACGCGCGGGCGTTCAACGTGCCGCTGCGCGTGCGGTCGTCCTACAGCAATGAAATCGGCACCCTCGTCAACGGATCAGTGGAGGATATTCCCGTGGAAGAAGCAGTTCTCACCGGCGTCGCGCACGATCGCTCGGAAGCCAAGATCACCATCCTGGGCATCCCGGATGTCGCGGGCCGGGCGGCGCAGGTGTTCCGCGCGGTGGCGGATGCGGAGATCAACATCGACATGGTCCTGCAGAACGTCTCGTCCATCGACGACAACCGCACGGACATCACGTTCACGTGCCCGCGCGAGGATGGCCCCCGTGCGCTGGAGTTGCTGAAGAAGCTGCAGTCGGAGGGCGACTGGCGGGACGTGCTTTACGACGATCACGTGGGCAAGGTTTCGCTCGTCGGTGCCGGCATGAAGTCGCACCCCGGCGTCACCGCGACGTTCTGCGAGGCTTTGGCAAAGGAGGGCGTGAACATCGAGCTGATTTCGACGTCGGAGATCCGCATTTCGGTGCTGATCCGCGACACCGATCTCGATGCCGCCGTCCGCGCGCTGCACGAGGCGTTCCAGCTCGGCGGCGATGAGGAAGCCGTCGTGTACGCGGGCACCGGCCGCTAGTCCGGCCTCCGGTGCCGCCGGCCGGGGCGTGGTCCCCGGCCGTATTTTTTCGAAGAGTTTTTCCAGGTTTCGCCACTTTTCCGGTGCCCGCGGGTTGCGGGGCCGGCCCCCAGGAGGGTTTCACATGACCACCATCGCCATCGTCGGTGCCACGGGCCAGGTTGGCCGCGTGATGCGCAGCATTCTCGCCGAGCGGGATTTCCCGGCGGACAAGGTCCGTTTCTTCGCGTCGGCGCGGTCGGCGGGCAAGACGATCGAATTCCGCGGCGAGGATGTCGTGGTCGAGGACGTCGCCGCCGTGTCGGATGAGGATCTCAAGGGCATCGACATTGCACTGTTCTCCGCGGGCGGCACGTTGTCGCGCGAGCAGGCGCCGCGGTTTGCGGCGGCCGGTGCGACGGTCGTGGACAACTCCTCGGCGTGGCGCAAGGACCCGGAGGTGCCGCTGATCGTGTCGGAGGTGAACCCGGCGGAGGCGAAGAACCCGCCGAAGGGCATCATCGCCAACCCGAACTGCACCACCATGGCGGCGATGCCGGTGCTCAAGCCGCTGCATGATGCCGCGGGCCTGTCGCGCCTGCGCGTGTCGTCGTACCAGGCGGTGTCGGGTTCGGGCCTGGCCGGCGTGTCCACGCTGGCGGATCAGGTCCGCGCGAACGAGGGTGAGATGGAGAGCCTGGCCACGGATGGTTCGGCGCTGCAGGCCGGCGATCTGGGCCCGTACGTCGAGCCGATCGCGTTCAATGCGCTGCCGCTGGCCGGCGGGCTGGTCGATGACGGTTCGCTGGAGACCGATGAGGAGCAGAAGCTGCGCAACGAGTCCCGCAAGATCCTGGACATCCCGGAGCTTGCGGTGGCCGGCACGTGCGTGCGCGTTCCGGTGTTCTCGGGCCACACGCTGGTGGTTCATGCGGAGTTCGAGCGTCCGATCGACGTGGAGCGTGCAACGGGGCTGCTTAACGACGCCCCCGGCGTCAAGGTCGTCGACGTCCCGACCCCGCTGGCGGCGACGGGCATCGACGAGTCCCTGGTCGGCCGTATCCGCGTGGATCAGTCGGTTCCGGAGGGCCGTGGCCTGGTGATGGTCGTGTCCGGCGACAACCTGCGCAAGGGTGCGGCGCTGAACACGGTGCAGATCGCCGAGCTGCTGGTGTAGCTCGAGGGGCGCCCCGCACGGCGGGGCAGCGGCCGTGGGGGCCGGGTTGCTGATGCGACCCGGCCCTTTGTCATGCCCGGCGTCATGTCCGGGAGCGGCAAGTGCGGCGGGTGCGACGTGTGGTGGCCGGGTGTGCGAAGGGGTGGGCCAAGAAGGGGAGGGGGAAGGGGTGGGCCAGGGGTGGTATAGGGGCCCGGCCAAACGGAATATGGGTCAATGACCAAGTGTGAGGATGGGGTTAATGGGGGAATGGGAAAACTAGGTCATTGACCCGGAATTGTGAATTAGTTGCGGGATCGAAGGTGGTCAATGACCCAGATTGGGCAAATGGGGCAGGGGGTTAATCGGGGAATGTGGATCAATGACCAAGTTTGCACATCGGTCAGGTATGTAACGATGTGATTGTGGTGGATTGGCGCCAGTCGGGACGTTCATGCAGTCCTGTCGTCCTGGCCGTCGACCTGTCTGGGGCTACTGATGGTCCCAAATGGGGGTAACTGGGGGGCTCCGGGGATGAGGGACATCGTCAGTGCTGATCGTCAAACTCCGAGGTAGTCCACTACTTCGCGTGCGGGATGAGGCTTTGACCTGGGAAAACTGGCCGCCTGGCGAAGTGTGATCCGAAACCTTGAATAATTCTCGAAATTTGACTTAATGAATTGTCGAGCGTTTGCCAAGAAAAATGGCCCTACGAGTGTGAAATGAAAAAGAAAAGTGGAACTATATCTGATGTGGAAGCGGCGGCTCCCGTCGTTTCGCACCTCACGGGTGAATGTGTCCGCGCTGCGGGCGCGGCAGCCGCGAGTGCAGTCCGGACGAAGTCGCCGCTGGATGATGGGCGAACGGGACGGACGACCCCGAATCCTCTTCCGGACCCGCCAAGGTGGCGGGGACGATCTTCACCAGAGAAGGAAGACTCATGCAGAAGAACACGCGCATCGTGCGCTCCGCCACCTTCGCCGCGATCGTCGGCCTGACCCTCACCACCGGTGCCATGGGCGCCGTGGCGCCGATGGCCTACGCTCAGGCTCCCGCGTCGCTCATCGACGCCACGCGCACGGGTGCGCTGACCATCCACAAGAAGGCCGACCCGACCGGGCTGGGCACCCCGACCGGCAACATCGACCCCGCTGCGACGGGTGAAAACCTCGCGGGCGCCGGCTTCACCATCTACAAGATCAACGACATCGACCTGACCACCAATGCGGGCCTCGCGGCGGCCAACGGCGCCACCCCGGCCGCGTACCTGAATGAGGATGGCACCGCAAACACGGCACTGGTCACCGCCGTCGGCGGTCAGGAGACCACCAATGGCGAGGGTCAGATCAGCTACCCGGATCTCGCTCTCGGCGCCTACCTCGTGGTGGAGACCGCGCCGGTCGATGGCTATGATCCCGCCGCGCCGTTCATCGCGTTCGTGCCGATGACCCAGGGCAACGCCGACGCCGGCGGAACCACCTGGAACTACGATGTCCACGCCTACCCGAAGAACTACAAGGAGGGCGACGCAGGCAAGACCGTCGAGGATTCCGGCCAGAACCTTGGTGACACGATCACCTACAAGGTCACGGCCACCGCTCGCGTCATTGCCCCGAATCAGACCCGCACCTCCCTGCGCATCGTGGACACGCTGGACGCGCGGCTGACTGCGCCGGCTACGGCCGATGTCACCGTCGCCGGCTTCACGGCGGGCGATGACTACACCGTGACCGTCGAGGGCCAGGTCGTCACCATCACCTTCACCGAGGCCGGGCTGGCGAAGGTCACCAACGGCCAGGAGATCGTGGCCACGATCCCCGCCACCGTCAATGCCGTCGGCAACGGAAACATCGAGAACACGGCGACCGTCTTCCAGAGCAATCCGAACACGAATCAGGAAGACGAGACCACGACCAACAAGGTCGAGTCGAAGTTCGCCGGCATCGAGTTCACCAAGGTCGATGAGGCTGGCGGGAACCTGGCCGGTGCCGCGTTCCAGGTGTACGGCGTGCCCAATGAGCCGGCGGGCCAGACCTGCGAGCAGGCCGTCACCAACCAGGCCAACCTGCAGACCGTTGGCGGAGAGACCACGTTCACCTCTGGCGACAACGGCGTCGTCACCATCAACGGCCTGCACGTCAACGACTTCGCTGACGGTGAAGCCAAGCCCAACGAGTTCGTCAAGTACTGCCTGGTGGAGACCCAGTCGCCGGAGGGCTACGAGCTGCTCGCCACGCCTCATGAGTTCGAGCTGCTCGCCGCCCAGGCCGGCACGCTCCAGCCGGTCACCATTGGTGGCGAAGCCGGTCAGGTCGTCAACCTCAAGGACACCACCCCGGCCCTGCCGCTGACCGGTGGCGCGGGCATCGGCCTGATCGCCGCGCTCGGCGCGCTGCTCGTCGGCGCCGGCGCCTGGTGGGCCAAGCGCAACTCCTCCAAGGCCTAATCGCCTGAGGAGGTGACGGCGGCCCGCCAGGGCCGCCACCCGGTGCCGCCGGCGAATGCCGGCGGCACCGCGGCGGGGGAGACCCCGCCTATTGCCGAAAACTACGGAACACCCGCTTCGCCGCCGCGGCGACCCCGCGGCACCACAATGAAAAACACCCGGGACAGGCGCCACCCCTCGCCCCGGCCGGCCTCGACCCCAGGAGCCAGCTGAAGTGGTCAAACACTCCACCACGACGGTCATCGACCGCGACGGCGACGGCCCACGCGCCGATGCGGACACGCGGGACCCCAAGAAAGCCCTGCTCCCACTCCTGCTGGTCGTCGCCGGCCTGCTTGTGCTGCTCTACCCGGTCGTGGCCACGCAGTGGAACAACGCCAAGCAGCTCGAGGTCGCCGAGGAGTATTCGAAGTTCGAGCGGGAAGCTCCGCCGGACTTGCTCGCCGAGATGATGGAGTCGGCGCACGGATACAACGAGGGCCGCACCACCGGCCCGATCCTCGACCCGTGGCTGTCCCGCGTCGGCGAGGACAACAGCGCCTACCAGGAGTACCTGGACGAGCTGGCCATGTACGACTCGATGGGCCGCATCGTCGTCCCCTCCGCCAAGGCCGATCTGCCGATCTACCACGGCACCACGGAGGAGGTCCTGCGCAAGGGCGTCGGTCATCTCTACGGTTCCGATCTGCCCGTCGGCGGCGAGTCGACGCACTCGGTGCTCACCGGCCACACTGGCCTGGCCAACGCGACGCTCTTCGACAACCTCAAGGACGTCGTCGAGGGTGACGCCATCTACGTCGCCGTCGCCGGCGAGCGCCTGAAGTACCAGGTCAGCGACATTCGCGTGGTCCTGCCCAACGACACCGAGGGCCTGGGCGTCCAGCAGGGCAAGGATCTGCTCACGCTGATCACCTGCACGCCCTACGGCATCAATTCGCACCGGCTGATCGTCACGGGCCATCGCGTGCCCATGGACCCGGCCGAAGAGCAGGCGTTCGACGAATCCGGCCTGACGTGGCAGTGGTGGATGTGGGTCATCCTGGCCTTCGCCGCCGCCATCCTGATTGGGCTGATCTGGTGGGCGCTGAAGTTGCGCCGCGAGATCGCGGCCCAGAACGAGCTTGACGACGCCGAGACCGGCACCAACACCGACCCGTCACACGGTCGACGCATTGATCGGGAGGAACCGTGATGAGTCACCAGACCACCAAGGCCGCCAAGTTCGGCCGGTTGGCCACCGCGACCGTCGCCGCAGGACTCGCGGCCACGATGCTCGGCTTCGGCACCCCCGCCGCAGCTGCGCCCCTCAAGCAGCCCGTCGAGGGCTATGTCGAGGGCCTCGTCCTCGAGGACATCGCGGAAGCGTGCGAGCAGAACTCGGTGACCATCAACATCAAGAAGGACCTGCCGGCCGACCTCAGCGCCGCCGGGTACACGTTCAGCATCTATCGGGTGCAGGGCATTGACGTGACCACCGAAGCGGGCCGCGAAGAGGGCCGTGGTCTCAGCGTCGTGGAGGCCGGCAAGCGCACGGACCCGAAGGCCGACGCCACCCGCACCACCGGTGAGGAGGGCACCGTCGTCTTCGAGGGCCTGCCCACCGGCATGTACCTGGTGGCGGGCAGGGCGCCCGAGGGTGAACGGTACAAGGGCTACTCGCCCATCCCGTTCACCATCTTCCTGCCCACCGGCGGCGTCGACGCCGACGGCGATGCCACCGGCTGGGTGTGCGACACCGACCTCGAGCGCAAGTTGGAGGATCCCGACAAGCCGCCGCCGTCGACGCCGGGCACGCCCCCGTCGACTCCCGGCACTCCGCCGACGTCTACTCCCGGCAAGCCCCCGACCACGAAACCCGGCACCCCGCCGACAAAGACGACCCCGGGCCAGCCGCCCACCACCAAAACCACGCCCGGCGCCCCCGGCCCCAGCGGCGGTGGCGGCGGCGGGCTGCCGCTGACCGGCGTCAGCGTCATCGGTGCGCTGGTCATCGCCGCCGGCATGGTCGCGGCGGGCATTGCTTTGCGACGCCGCAGCGCAACCGACAAGTCCTGACCCCTTTCCAGCACCGCAGAGGCATCACCACGTGGGAAAACACTCCAACACCGGCTCGTCGCCCGTGACGGCGCGGGGCCGCTCGGCGGGTGACGGCGACGTCGCAAAGCAGAACCGGAAGACCGGCAAGCGCAACATCAAGGGCATCATCGTGCCCCTGCTGCTCATCCTCGCCGGCCTGTCCGTGCTGCTGTACCCCGTCGTGGCCACCCAGTGGAACAACATGAAGCAGATGCGGGCCGCCGAGGAGTACTCCAAGCTGGAGCAGGACACCCCGCCCGACCTGTTGCTCGAGGAGTTCGAGTCCGCGCTGCGCTACAACGCCACCCGCGCGACCGGGGCGATCCTCGACCCGTGGAACCACGACATCGGCGGCGACGACCCCGACTACCGCGCGTACCTGGACGAACTGGACATGTACGACACCATGGGGCGCATCATCGTGCCGTCGGCCGGCGCCGACCTGCCGATGTACCACGGCACCTCGCACGACGTGCTGCAGAAGGGCGTCGGCCACCTCTACGGCACCGACCTGCCCGTCGGCGGCCCCGACACCCACTCCGTGCTCACCGGGCACACCGGGCTGTCGAATGCGACGCTGTTCGACAACCTCGACGACGTGAAGAAGGGCGACGCGATCTACCTCGCCGTGTCCGGCCAGAAGCTCAAGTACGAGGTCCACGGTATCGAGATCGTCCTGCCCCACGAAACCGACGGACTGGCCGTGCGCCCCGGCGAAGACCTGGTCACCCTGATCACCTGCACCCCCTACGGCATCAACTCCCACCGGCTGCTGGTCACCGGCCACCGCGTGCCCATGGACCCCGAAGACGAGCAGGTCTTCGACGACTCCGGCCTGAACTGGCAGTGGTGGATGTACGCCATCCTCGCCGGTGCCGTCGCCGCGATCGTGTTCCTCATCGTGTGGCTGCGGAAGATGCTGCGGCGCGAGCCGGTCGCATAGCTTTCACCCCCGTAGGACATAGGAAACCGGCCTCGATGGCAAATCGGTGCCGTCCGTGTGCATGTTTGCAGTCGGGCGGCACTGAATGCGCATTCACTGTGGGAAATGTCCGAATGTGAAGCCCGTTATTGGGTTCGGTCAATGGTCGGGGATGTGACGGCCCGGTGGGGTTCAAGAGGTGAATTCCGTTGTGCCAGTTGACTTGTCAGCGCTCACCTCACGATATGCATATGCATGCATAAGCGGGTCTCACAATATGTGGTCAGACCACAAGGCGGGGCGGGGGAGAGGTACAAAGACGTGGTTTGTGCAGGGGTTTTGCAGAAATAGCATTACTGCTGCCCAGTCGGAGACGGGCGCGCCATGCCGGCGCCTCCCCAAGCGGAAGCAGACAAACAAAACCCATGAACACCACCGCCCGCGTCACGCGATCCACCACCTTCGCCGCCATCTGCGGCCTCGCCCTCGCCGCCGGCATGGCCGGCGCCCCCGCCGCCCTCGAGCTCGCCCCCGCCGCGCATGCGCAGGAGCAGGCGCCCACCATCGACTTCGGGGCCAAGGGATCCATCAACATCCACAAGCGCGCCGGCAACGCCGGCACCGCCCATGACTCCGGCAACGTCAACGACGCCGCCCCGGGCACGCCGCTCAAGGGCGCCGGGTTCACGGTGTGGAAGGTCGACGTGCCCTTCGCCAACACCGCCGACGTCCAGGCCGCCCAGAAGCTCACCGCCGCCGACGCTGCGGACAAGCTCGGGGTCAAGGTCGGCGACGAAAAGGTCACCGGCGACAACGGGATGGTCAGCTTCGACGGCCTGGCCGTCGGCGCCTACTACGTCAAAGAGACCACCGTCCCCGCCGGCCACGTCCCCGGGGCGCCCTTCCTGGTCTTCGTGCCCATGACCAACCCCGACACCCTCACCGGGTGGAACTACGACGTCCACGTCTACCCGAAGAACTCCGAAAACAAGGCGGAGAAGAAGGTCGTCGACGCCGACCAGAACGTCGGCGACTCGATCACCTACTCCATCACCTCCGACATCCCGACTCCGGCGAAGTCCTTCGCGGACGGCGGCCGCGTGTCCAAGTACGAGGTCGTGGACACCCTCGACCCCCGCGTCACCGTGGTGGAATCCGGCATCAGCGTCGCGTTCGACGACGGCACCGCCATCCCGCGGAGCAGCTACACGCCGACCGTCGAGGGCAACGTGGCCAAGGTCGTCTTCAACGAGGAGGGGCTGGAGCTGCTGTCGGCCAACGTCGGCAAGCGCCTGGTGACCACCATCGAGGCGACGGTGAAGGAGATCGGCACCGGCTCCTCCGAAATCTCCAACGAGGCGACCGTGATCTCCAACAATGGCGCCGGTTCCGGCGACACCACCACGCCCACCAACGAGGTCAAGACCTGGCACGGCAAGCTCAAGGTGCTCAAGCACGCCACCGACGGCACCCCGCTGAAGGGCGCCACCTTCGAGCTCCACCGCTGCGCCGGCCAGGCCGCCCTCGGCGACAAGATCAGCATCAACGGCACCTCCTCGTGGACCACCGGCGACGACGGCACCCTGCTCATCGACGGCCTGCACGTCACCGACATCGAGAACCACGACCAGCCGATCTCCAAGAAGTACTGCCTGAAGGAGACCAAGGCCCCCGCCGGCTACGAGCTGCTGCCCGAGCCGATCGAGTTCACCTTCACCCGCGACGACATCGCCGCGGTCGACGACGCGGCCGGCGACGATGCCGTAACGCTGGTGAAGAAGGTCGAGAACGTCAAGTCCGTCACCCCGCAGCTGCCGCTGACCGGTGGCGCCGGCATTGGCCTCATCGTCGCCCTCGGCGGCCTGCTCATCGGCGCCGGTGCCTGGTACGCCAAGCGCAACGGCACCCGCGCCTGATCCCGGACTCGGAAAGGAACGGGAAAGAGGACACGGAACCGACCATGTCGACACAAGCCAGCTCGCCGATCGTCGCCGATCGGCCGCCGGGCGACGGCCGAGACCGCCGGCGCAGCAGCATCGCCATCCCCGCGGTGCTGGTGATCATCGGCCTGCTCGTGGTGCTGTACCCCGTGGTGGCCACCCAGTGGAACAACGCCAAGCAGCTCCGGGCGGCGCAGGAGTACTCGAAGCTCGAGGGCGACCTGCCCGCCGAGCAGCTCGACCGGGCGGTGGAGTCCGCGCGCCGCTACAACGCGGACCGCGCCACCGGGCCGATCCTCGACCCGTGGCTCGCCCGCGTCAGCGAGGACAACGCCGAGTACCGGGCCTACCAGGCGGAATTGTCGGCGCAGGAGGCGATGGGGCGCATCGTCGTGCCCGCCGCCGGCGCCGACCTGCCGGTGTTCCACGGCACGTCCGACGCGGTGCTGCAGCGCGGGGCCGGGCACCTGTTCGGCACGGACCTGCCCGTCGGCGGTGAATCGACCCATTCGGTGATCACCGCCCACACGGGCCTGTCCAACGCGACCCTGTTCGACAACCTGAAGAAGGTCGAGGCCGGCGACGTCTTCTACGTGGCGGTGTCCGGCGAGAAGCTCAAGTACGAGGTCGAGACCGTCGACGTCGTCCTGCCGCACGAGACCGACGGGCTCGCGGTCCAGCAGAACCGGGATCTTATGACCCTGGTCACCTGCACGCCCTATGGCATCAACACCCACCGTCTGCTGGTCACCGGCCATCGCGTCGCCATGGACCCGGCCGACGAGGCCGCCTTCGGCGACACCGGCCTGGGCTGGCAGTGGTGGATGTGGGCGATTCTCGCCGCCGCGGCCGCGATCGTCGCCGCCCTGATCGTCTGGGCCCGGCGGACCATGCGCGCGCAGGCGCGAACGGAGGAGCTCCGATGACCCACCTTTCCCACTTCACGTCCAGTGCCACTTCCGCAGCAGGGTTCACTACCGCGTTCACCGCCGCGCCCCGTGCGGCACCCCGGCGAGGGCACCTGCGCGGACACCTGCGCGGGCACTTGCTGGCCGCCACCATCGCGGCCGGATTGCTCGCGGGCGCCGGCGGCGCCTCGGCGATCACGGTGACCGGCGAGGTAGACGGCCTCGACGCCGCCACCGTCGCCCAATGCGGCGAGGTCGACCTGACCCTCAAGCTGCCGCTGGCGAACCCGTATGACCGGCTGCCCTCCGGCCAGCTGCCTCCCGGGCCGCCCGCGGGGACGACGTTCACCGCCGCGCGCATCGACGGCATCGACTTGACGACGGCCGCCGGCTGGCAAGACGCCATCGGCATCTCGGTCGAGCAGGCGGCCACGGCACCGTCGACGGTGGCGGGTACCGCGACCACCGACGAGTCCGGGACGGCCCATTTCACCCGGCTCCCGGTCGGCCCCTACCTGATTACCTCGGTGACGCCGAAGCATCCCGACTACGCCACGACGACGTTCGCGCCGATGGTGGTCACGCTGCCGACCGGCGGTGTCGGAGAAAAGGGCGCGACGGGAACGTGGAATTGCGCGCCGGTGGTCTACGCGAAGCCGAAGACGGACACCCCGTCCACGACTCCGTCCACCCCGCCGTCGACGCCGTCCACCCCGGGATCGCCGTCCACCCCGAAGCCGCCGGGGCCTCCGACCTCGGCGCCGGCTAATCCCGGCAACCCCGGCAACCCCGGCAACCCCGGCTCTCCGGGATCCCCGGGGCCCGGTGCACCGGGCGGCAAGCTGCCGCTGACCGGCGCATCCGTACTCGGTTTCATCGGCGCCGCCATGGCGGCGGTCGGTGCCGGATTGTTGTTCACCCGCATTGGAAAGAAGGGGCGTGCCCGCCATGAAAACAGCTGACGACGACCTCGGGCGTCTCCCGTCCCGTTGGCGCCGCACCGTTCCCGCACTGCTGACGGCGGCCGTGTTGCTCTCCGCGGGCACCCCGCTGGCGTTCGCGCAGGAGGGAGCCGGTGAGACGATCTCCGCACCCGCCTCGACGGGCGAACCTTCTCCCGCAGCGGACACTTCTTCGGACACTGCGGCGGGCGCTGCGCCGGCGCCCCGGCACACCCCGACCCGTGAACCGGTGACGGCCCCGGCACCTGCGGCTCCGGCTCCGGCGGCTCCGGACTCGGCCGAGGGCACCGGAGATGACAAGTCCGGCGACAAGTCCGATGCCAAGCCCGGCGACAAGCCCGAGGACAAGCCGGCGGACGATGGCCGCCCGAAGCCGCCCGGCAGCCCGGCCCCGGGAACCGACCAACAGAGCCAGGCCACCGACGGCACGGCGGGCATCCCCGGCGCCGCCCCCGCCCGCCGCGCCCGCAGTCTCGCGGCGGCTCCGACTCCGGCGTGGATTTCGCCGAAGCCGGCGGCCAACCCCGCGATGCCGGAAAAGTGCGGCCTGAACATCGCGCTGGTCTTCGACGTCTCCAACTCCATCAACACCGATGGCCTGGAGCAGTCGAAGCGCTCGGCCAAGGCCGTCGTCGATGGTCTGGCGGGCACCCCGACGACCGTGGGCCTGTTCAACTTCGCCACCAACGCGCCGGGCGTTCCCGCGGCCACCCAGGTGGAGCCGATCTCCGTCGCCGACCGCGGTGGCGTCGATGCGCTGAAGTCTCGGATCGACGGGCTGTCCATCCCGGGTTACCCCGTCGGCGGCACGAACTGGGAGGGCGGTCTCGCCCAGGTTCCGGCCGGGACGTACGACGTCGTGTACTTCATCACCGACGGCCTGCCCACCACCAACGAGTCCCGCACCGGCGGCGACTACGGCAGCATCACGCACGCCAACGACCTCAACGACGCCATCGCGGCGGCCAACCGCCTCAAGGCCTCGGGCACGCGCATCGTCCCGGTGACGGTGAAGATGCCCTCGTCGGCGACGGCGGTGCTGCGCCCGGGAATCGACAACTTCGCGAACCCGCCCGGCGGATACGCCGCCAACAAGCTCTACTTCGCCTACGACACCGCCGCCGGGGTCCACTACATCGGCCGCTACGAATACGACTACGACTACGGCACGTGGTTCCTGAACCGCCACTACTGGGACGAGTCGTCGCAAAGCTGGCGAACCTACGACTCCCGACCCGACCTGTGGTCGGTCGGCTCCCGAACCGCCTCCGACATGGCCGCGGACATCTCGCAGCCGGGCGCGGCCATCGGCGTCGCGTCCTACGACGGTCTGGTCGAGGCACTGCGCAAGACGATCCTCGGGCCGTGCCGCAGCACCCTCAACGTGGTCAAGACCATCGTTGACGCCGACGGCCGGACGATCGAGGACGGCGTCGTCGAAGGATGGGACTTCACCGCCGAAGGCACCGGCGCCGTCCTGGAGAACCCGCCGCACGCCAACGAGAAGAAGCAGACGAAGACGACCGACGATCGCGGCTCCGTGACCTTCGGCATCGACTCGCAGCAGGCGCAGAGGTTCACCGTCACCGAGCGCCAGCAGCCCGGCTTCACGCTGTACCGGCGCGACGGCAAGAACGCCCGCTGCGTGTCCTCGGCGACCAACGGGACGCGGCAGGCCAACGTCGAGGTGACCAACGCCGGCGCCGACGGCTTCCGGGTGACCGTGCCCAACGACGGCCCCCTGCTGGGCACCGTCACCTGCTGGGTGGACAACATGCGCGTGCCCAGCGCGACGATCCGGAAGGAGCCGATCAGCGGGGAGCCCGTGAAGGTCAACCCGGACGGGACGGCGTCGCTGACGTACACCGTCACCGTGGCCAACCCCGCGCCGAATGCCAAGGCGGAGGGCACCGAGCCGTTCGACGTCGTGCGCCTGCCCGAGGGCGTCATCGCCGACGGCGACGCCACCGTGGCGTTCCCGGCCACCGACGGCGTCACCGTCGCGGGCGGCATCACGGGGATCCCGAAGGCCGACCTGGTGCCGGACAAGCGGATCCGCCTGGCCGACCGCATCGAGCTCGGGGCCGGGAAGACCCAGACGATCACCGTCACCATTCCCGTGAAGGTCACCGGCACGGGCGCCGAAACCTGGGAGCGCCTCGGCCGCTGCGACGGCGACGGGGGAGCGGTCTCGGCCACCGGTGTGCCCAACTCCGTGGAAATGGCCGGCGACGATGACGCGCCCGACAACAACGCGTGCATCCCGCTGCTGCCGCCGGATACGGCGACGGTGAGCATCGCGAAGGTGGACAAGGACGACAACGACTCGCCTCTCGACGGCGCGACGTTCCGCCTCTACGCCTCCGCGCCCGACGGCTCGATCGACTGGGACCGTCCCGTCACCGACGAGGGCGCGGGCAATGCCGACCTGGGCAAGAACCTGGTCGCCGGGACCTACCACCTGGTGGAGACCAAGGCCCCGTCCGGTTACACGCTGCTGAGCCAGCCGGTTGCGATCGTCGTCGACGCCCACGGCAACGGCTACACCGCGTCGCTCGGCGACCCGAACGACGCCGCCCTGGTCAGCGTCGGCCCCGAAAACGAACCGTCCTACCGGCTCGTGGTGAAGGTCGCCGACGTGAAGACCGGCACCCTGCCGAAGACCGGCGGCCCCGGCATCGGCGCGGCACTGGCGATCGGCGCCGCGATCATCGGCGCCGGCGCGCTCCTGGGCTCCTCCGTGGGCCAGGGCATCAGGCGAGGTCGGCGCTGAATCCGACCATCATGAACTTCCGGCTGGGTTGACCAGCCGGACAGGCGCGAGGCGCGGTCCCCGGGGCGGGGTCCGCGCCTCGTTCGCGCATTCGCTGCTTGCCAGCGTCCGGCCTGCGTCTGCGACCTGCCTGCGTCCGCTACCTACATGGCGGTGAGGTGGCGCCCGCCGGGTTCGCCGTCTGCGTCGCCGCGGGTGCCGGCATCGCCGCCGGCTGTCCCGCCGGACTCCTCCCGGCCCTCGCTCGCGGCCACCAGGTCCTGCCGTGCCCGGGCCACGCGCGAGCGGATCGTGCCCACGCGCACGCCCGCGATGTCCGCGGCCTCCTGGTACGTGTAGCCGAGCACCTGGGTCAGGATCAGTGCTTCACGACGATCCTCGTCCAGCGCCTCCATCAGCACCCGCGCGTCGACGAGCTCGGCCCACGACGTGCCGGTGGACGAGGCCTGCGTGGCCTCCTCCCACTCCACCGCGGACTTGCGGGGGCGCGCCATGTCGTGGCGCACGGAGTCGACCCACGCGCGCCTGGCCAGCGACAACAGCCACGTGCGCGCCGAGGAGCGCCCGGCGAACCGGGGGAGCGCCGACATGACGCGCAGGTACGTCTCCTGCGTCAGATCATCGGCGACGTCGGCGTTGGCCAGGTGGGCCAGCAGCCGCCACACGTCGTTCTGCGTGGCGCGGATAAACTCGGTCAGCGCCGCCCGATCGCCGCGGCCGGCCTTCAGCGCCAGGGCGGTGACGCGCTCATCCTCGCGCTGCCGATCAGTCATGCGTAGACCATAGCAAGCGCCGACCCCGCGAGGTACCTTCCATAAGGCAAGCCCCAACAATCCCCGCCTATCTATAGCGCGATACTGATAAGTTGTGTATCGTGGTGGTCAACACCGGAAACCCCCACCCTGTGGCCCCCGCCACACAACGCGGATACGGTGGAAACCGGTCCCACGTGGGCGTCGCAAAGCAACAGCCACCGGAAACCCCCATCCGGCCCGCCGCCGGCGCCCCCAAACCACAAAGGAGCACCAACCCATGACCTCCAGCAAGGACATCGCCGACAAGGGCCTGGACACCGGCACCTCCAACGGGCCGACCACCCGCCTCAACGGCGCCCCCGTCTCCTCCGAACAGCACTCCGTGACCACCGGCCCCCAGGGCGGCGTGAACATCCACGACGTGCACCTCATCGAGAAGCTCACCCACTTCAACCGCGAGCGCATCCCGGAGCGCGTCGTCCACGCCAAGGGCGGCGGCGCCTTCGGCGAGCTCACCATCACCGAAGACGTGTCCAAGTACACCAAGGCCGGCCTGTTCCAGCCCGGGACCGTCACCCCCATGCTCGCCCGCTTTTCGACGGTCGCCGGCGAGCAGGGCTCCCCCGATGGCTGGCGCGACGTGCGCGGCTTCTCGCTGAAGTTCTACACCGAGCAGGGCAACTACGACCTCGTCGGCAACAACACCCCGGTGTTCTTCATCCGCGACGGTATCAAGTTCCCCGACTTCATCCACTCCCAGAAGCGACTGCCCGACACCGGCCTGCGCGACGCCAACATGCAGTGGGACTTCTGGACCTCCTCGCCCGAGTCCGCCCACCAGGTCACCTACCTCATGGGCGACCGCGGCATCCCCAAGACCTGGCGCAACATGGACGGCTTCGGCTCGCACACCTACCAGTGGATCAACGAAGCCGGCGAGCGATTCTGGGTCAAGTACCACTTCAAGACCCGCCAGGGCTGGGACTTCTACACCGACGACGAAGCCGCCGAGGTCGTCGGCCAGGACACCGACCACTCGCGCAAGGACCTCTTCGAGGCCATCGAGCGCGGCGACTACCCGACCTGGGACGTCAAGGTGCAGATCATGCCCTTCGACGAGGCCGCCGGCTACCGCTGGAACCCCTTCGACCTGACCAAGACGTGGTCGCAGAAGGACTACCCGCTCATCCCCGTCGGGCACTTCACCCTCAACGAGAACCCGCGCAACTTCTTCGCACAGATCGAGCAGGCCGCGTTCGCCCCGTCGAACCTGGTCGAGGGCATCGGCTTCTCGCCCGACAAGATGCTGCTGGCCCGCGCGTTCTCCTACGCCGACGCCCACCGCTACCGCCTCGGCGCCAACTCCGACCAGCTGCCGGTCAACCAGGCGACGTCGCAGGTGAACACGTTCTCGCAGGACGGCGCCGCCACCCACCGCTTCGCCGACCCGAAGCTGCCCGTCCACGGCTCCAACGCCGCCGGCCGCGGCTCCCAGGAGTCCGCCGACCACGGTGACCTGGGCCTCTGGGCGTCCGAGGGGGAGGAGCCGTTCCGCGGCGCCTACCTGCAGCACCCCGAGGACGACGACTTCATCCAGCCGGGCACCCTTGTCCGCGAGGTGCTCGACGACGCCGCCCGCGACCGCCTCGCCGGCAACATCGCCGGTGCCATGGAGGGCGTCAGCCCCGAGGTCGAGGAGCGCGTCTACCAGTACTGGACCAACGTCGACGAATGGCTCGGCGCCGAGGTGCGCAAGCGCTTCACCGCCGCCAAGGAGGCGTAGGGGCGAGGGGCGGGGCGCCGGTGCCGGTGCCGGTGCCGGGCGCTCCGGCCCCTCCACCTAAACCACGGGGTCTAAACCACGGGATCGATGTTGACCCCGTGGTTTTACCCGTTTTTTGGGCTGACCCCGAGTTATGGACCCCGTGGTTTGGCTTCCACGCCTGACGAGATCGCGAAATCGGGCCCGGATCCTGCTCTCGTGCGCGCCGACGGGGCTTCACATTTGACGAGTGTGCGCTGTGGGGCCCGTACTGCACACTCGTGGGCGTCGGCGGGGCTGCAGATCTGACGAGTGTGCGCTGTGGGGCCCGTACCGCACACTCGTGGGGGAGGGGTGGCCGTCGCAAAGCAGAACCCGCCCGATCCGGCACCTCGGAACGAAATCCGGGGCTGCAGATCTGACGAGTGTGCGCTGTGGGGCCCGTACTGCACACTCGTGGGCGTTCGCGGGGCTGCACATCTGACGAGTGTGCGCTGTGGGGCCCGTACCGCACACTCGTGGGGGAGGGGCGGCCGTCGCAAAGCAGAACCCGCCCGATCCGGCACCTCGGAACGACGTCCGGGGCGCCCGATGGGGCGGGTGCGTGCGGCAGCGGCGACCGTGGCCGCCGGGGAGGATTAGGCCTGGGTGCGGGACGTGACCTCGGGCTGCTCGTTGGTGGGCTCGTTCTTGGACTCGTCGCTGGAGTCCTCGGTGCCTTCGGTGCCGGTGTTTTCGGCGCCGGAGTTGTCGGAGGACTCGCCGCCGGTCTCACCGGTCTCACCGGCGTCGCCGGCGTCACCGGAGTCGCCGCCCTCGGGGGTCTCGGGCGTCTCCGGGGCGTCGACGACGGCGCCATTGGCGGCGTTGACGTCCACGACATCGGACACGTTGGTGGAGTTGTCGTCGGTCTTCTCGGTGTGGACATCGAGGGCGTCCTCGCCGAACGGCAGGTTGATGTTGCCGAACGTCGAACCCAGGTTGATGTCGCGGCCGCCGATCTGCTCGAGGGCGGGGAACGGCGACTCGACGACCACGTACGGGCCGTCCGGGATGGCGTCGACGACTTCGGCGATGGCGGAGATGGTGGCGGCGTCCATGAAGCGCTTCCTTCTTTTATGGAGCTATGAGGGAGGAGGGGAAAGTAGAACTGAAGGGGTGCGGGACCGGCCCCGCGGATGGGGCCGGATCCCCGCAGAAGGTGCCGCGACCACCGAAAACGGCAGGTCGCGGCCCAAAATCAGGGGTTCCCGGAGCAAGGGTGGGCTTTCACCGGGAGTGCAACGAAATTTCGGCCAAAAGCTGCCCCGGAGCGCCGAAGCGTTCCGGGGCAGCTGCCTGAACGGGAAGTCCCGCCTGTGCGCGGACCGGGTCCGCGCGGTTCCCGGATCAAAGACCCGGGGAGGGGCTACTAGCCGGTGGTGACGCCGTTGCCGGCCTCGATGTCCAGGATGTCCGAGACGTGGGTGGAGTTGTCGTCGGTCTCCTCGGTGTGGACGTCGATGGCGTCCTCGCCGAACGGCAGGTTGATGTCACCGAAGGTGGAACCCAGGTTGATGTCGCGGCCGGCGATCTGCTCGAGGGCCGGGAACGGGGTCTCGAAGGTAACGTACGGGCCGCCCGGGAAGGCCTCGACGACCTCGGCGATGGCGGAAATGGTGTTGGCGTCCATGTGAACGACTCCCCTTTTTCTGTGTGCGAAGTGGTGGCTGAGAACCGTCGCGCTGGGCGCGTCCGGTGGTCGGCCCCCTGAGGCCTCCCTGAATCTCTCGCCGTTGACACTAAGTCCGGTCTTGGCTTTACGCAATCGTTGCCGAGCCTCCCGGACGGCCCGGAAACGCCGTTGAGCGTTTCGATTATCGTTTCTATTGACAAATGCCTAAAAGACCTGCGTGCCCGGTGTTTACGTGGTGTTCACGTTGGCGACAATTACGGCTAACGACGTTAACCGGCCCTGATTCCGGCGCTGCCAGCGGAAACGGTTGTGTAACGGCTTTTGGCAAGGCGTGCCTCACCTAATATCTGCTCGCCGCATCGCGAATCTGAGCATCGCTCAGGCGCGCTCCGATCGCCGGGATTAACCTCTTCGTTACGTCCGTTAATGTGACCTAACACACATTACGGCCCTGCTTTGCGACGCCCATCACCACCCCTGTGCGGGGGTAATTTTTTCATCGGCTGTAACGCGCACGGCCGCCACCTCCGATTCGGGATCCGAAATGCGCGCCCGCACACGGCATCTCGCGCGCACAACGCCGCCGGGCCGCGCCCCTCAACCCCCGCCCCTCAATCCCCACAACGCCGCCGGGCCCCTCTCCCGGGGAAAACGGGGGAGAGGGGCCCGGGTGGGCGTCGTGAAGCAATCAGTGGCGGTCGGAATGGTCCTCCGACGACCCGTCGCGCGCACCGAGCACGGCGCGCGCCAGCACCTCCGACGCGACGGTCGCGACGACGAGCATGGCCACGATGGCCAGCAGCCCCGTGAGCACCTTGCCCACCGTCAGCGTCCCCTGGTCGAACTCGAGGATCGCATTGCCGATGACCAGCAGCGGCACGCCGACCATGACGCCCGCGGACAGCTGGTTCATCCGCGACAGCGCGTCCGGCGCCCGCCACATGGCCACCGCCGCGCCCAGCAGGTACAGCGACCCGCCGATGATGGTCGCGGCGAACAGGATCGCGGTGATGATGGTCCCGATTCCCATGGCCTACCTCCTTCCCCGCGAGATCACGCGCGACAGGCCGACGGTCGACAGGATGCCCAGCAGGCCCGCCAGCATGGCGATGTCGAACGTGATGGCCGTTTCGCGGAACAGTGCGGTGGTCAGGAACACGCCGACCATGGAGAAGAACGCCACGTCGGCCATCACCGCGCGCGAGACGTTGCCCTTGACGCGGAACACTTGGATCACCACCAGCAGGAACGCCAGGGAGCACAGCGCGACGCCGATGCCCCCGACGATGTGGACCACTTGGTCGCTCATGTGCGTTCTCCTTCGCGCGGGGTGTCGCTTGCGGCTTCGTGCTTGACGACGTCCACCGTCGGATCATCCGGCCAGCCCCTCTCGGCGGCGGTCTGTTCCGTGATGACGTCATCCTCCATCGGGTCGTCGACCACCGTGACGGAGTCCGGGAGGTCCGGCAGGCCGTGCTCGGCTTCCGCGGCGGTGCCCAGGGCCTCGTCGGGGTTGGAGTGGACGGCCGGGTCGTAGCCCTCGAACACGAAGGCCCGGGGGCGCTCCATGTCGCGGACGCGGGGGGCCATGCGCTCCTCCATGTCGTAGAGGGAGTCGTAGACGCCCTCGAGGTCGCCGCCGAACATCGCGTGGACGATGAACATGCGGCGGCCGCCCTCCAGGGCGCGCGTGCCGCAGACGAGGGTGCCCGGCGTCATGGTGATCGACGCGGACAGGCCCACGATCTCGTTGTCGGTGGTGATGCGCAGCGGCATGCCGATCAGCGTCGGCTTCTGCTTCTGCCGCGCCCGGAACGTATCGGCGATCACCTCCGTCGCGGCGAGGACGACCTGGCCGGTCAGCCAGGCGCCGTAGGCGGGAATGTGCAGGATGCCCATCAGTTCGCCCCTTCCGGAACGTTGTCGAGGTTGCCGTAGGAGATGGCCTCCGACGTGTCGCCCAGCGCCGCCTCGATGTACGCGGGGACGTCGACGAGGGCCTCGCCGGCGGCTCCGGTCCACGAGGACACGACGCCGGCGAAGACGAACATGGCCAGGCTGGCGGCGGCGAGGAACGCCGACGGGGCGACCAGGGCGCCGCGCACGCGCAGGGAATCGTCGACGCCCTGCATCGGGCGGCCCCAGAACACGCCGCGCCACACGCGGACCATCGCCAGCAGCGCGCCCAGCGAGGCCAGGACGATGACGGAGATGACCACGACCGAGCGGGCGTCGCCGGCCGACGCCGCCGCGAAGACGACGCCGATCTTGCCCCACAGGCCGGAGAACGGCGGGAAGCCGACGATGGAAAACGCCATCGCCGCGAACACCCATGCCACCAGCTGATCGCGGCGGGCCAGGCCCGACAGCCGCGACAGCGTGCCGGTGCCGTAGGTCTCCTCGATCGCGCCGGAGGCCAGCACCAGCGAACCGACGGTGACCATGTGGTGCACCGCGTAGAAGATGCCGGCGGCCAGCACCGCGGCGGAGTCGCCGTCGGTGAAGGCCAGGACGACGAGGATGAACGGCATGCCGTTGACCATCTGGTACGACAGCACCCGGCGCATCGTCGTCTCCGCCAGGCCCGCGTAGGCGCCCAGCAGCATCGACGCCGCCATCAGGGCGATGATCGGCCAGTGCCACGACGGCTCCATGTCCACGATGACCACGTAGATGCGGAACAGCATGTACACCGCGACCTTCGTGTGCACCGCCGAGAAGATGGCCATGACCGCCGGCGACGTCGACGGGTAGGTGCGCGGCAGCCACGTGTGCACCGGCGCCAGTCCGGCCTTGACGCCCAAGGCGATGATGACCAGCCCCAGCGCCACCGCGCCCGGGCCGCCGCCGGAGGCCATGCCCGCCAGCAGCGCGATGTTCACCGCGCCGACCGAGCCGTAGACCAGGGCGACGCCGATGAGCAGGACGGTGGACGTCATCAGGTTGACCAGCACGAAGGACCGGCCGGCGGCGAGGCGGTGCCACGTGCCCGTCACGGCGATGAGGCCGTACGACGGCAGCAGCATCACCTCCATGAACACGAAGAAGTTGAACAGGTCGGCGGTGAGGAACGCGCCGGCCATGCCCGAGAGCATCATCAGCGTCAGCGCGGGGAAGAACCGCGACTTGTTCTCGCCGGCGACCTGGGCGAACCAGGAACCGGCGAAGACCACCAGCGAGGCCACGCCCAGCATGAGCAGGGCGAAGGAGTCGGCCACGAACGGGATGGACACGCCGCCGGGGAAACCGCCGACGTTGTGGCCGATGGGCCCGTCGCCCATGACGCGGTAGAGCAGCGCGAACGCCACCGCCGCCATGGCCGCCGGGGTGGCCAGCGACAGCGCGACGCGCACCGGCGCCCACGGCAGCACCGCGGCGACGCCGGCGAGCAGCAGGGGAATGATGGCCACCAGGGGCAGCAGGGCGGAGATGGTCTCCGCGGACATGCCGGTCATCAACGATCACCATCCTGGGGCGACTCGGGCGGGTAATGGTCGTGGCGCAGCGATCCGGCGCCGGATCCGGCGTCGGCCGGGCGGTCGCGGCGGGCCTTGCGGCCGGCGGTGGACAGCTGCGCGTTGGCCTCGCGGTCCTCCTGGATGCGGGTGTCGTCGTCGCGTCCCAGCGCCGACATGGCCAGCATGAACGCCGTCACCGCCATGGTGATGACGATCGCCGTGAGCACGAACGCCTGCGGCAGTGCATCGGCCGCCGTCGCGGGCTCGGCCCGGGCCATCAGCGGCTCCTGGCGCCACGCGCCCACGCCCGCGGACAGGATGATCAGGTTCGCGGCGTGCGAGATGAACGTCATCCCGATGATGATGCGCACCATGCCGCGCTGCAGCACCAGGTACGCGCCGCCGCCGGCCAGCACGGCCGCGATGAGGGCGATGATCATGCCCGCACCTCCTCGTTGTTGGCGGAACCGGTGTTGGTTGAACCGTTCTCGTTGGCCGAACCGGTGTCGGCCGGGTCGTCGTAAAGCTCTTCCGGAACGCCCGCACCCGCCGGATCACCCGGCGCGGAATCCGCGGCGACGGCCTCGGCCGGCTTCTGCCGCGGGGGAACGTGCAGGCTGGTGCGGTGGGCGACGCGGGGGCCGAGCTCGTCGTCGGACTTCGGGGAACCCGGCCGCGTCGGCCCGCCCAGATGATTGAGCGCCGTGGCCACGATGCCCAGCACCGCCAGGTACACGCCCACGTCGAAGATCAGCGCCGTGGTCAGGTGCTGCCCGGCGACCGTGCCGTGCAGCGGGGCCAGGAAGGAGCCCTTCAGGTAGCCGACGAAACCGATGCCGATGGCCACGATCACGCCGACGCCGCTGAAGAGGTAGGGGAGATTGCGGCCCATCAGCGGGCGGTCATCCGGATGCGACAGGTACTTGAGCATCAGCGACGACGCGCCGATCAGCGCGGCATTGAAGCCGCCGCCCGGCTCGTTGCCGCCGCGGAACAGCACGATGACGGACAGGCCGAACAGCAGCGGCGTCATCCACTGCACCAGCTTGCGCAGCGGCAGCGAATTGAGCCCCGCCTGCGGCAACGGGCCCGGGCGGCCCGGGTAATGCGGCCAGCGCGGCATCGAGGAGACCACCGCGGCCATGGCGATGCCCGCCATGCCCAGCACGGCCAGCTCGCCCAACGTATCGAAGGCTCGGAACTCGACGAGGATGGTGTTGACCACGTTGTTCTCCGACGTGATCTTCGGGCCCTCCTCCAGGTACCACTGCGCGACCTCCGGCTTGTCGCGCCGGCCCGTCAGCGTCCACACCGCCGCGAACGTCGCCGCGCCGATGCCGATGCCCACGACCGCCGCGACGATGCGGCGATTGCGGCCGGTGTCGGCGAAGGCGCGCGGCTGGTGGCGCAGGACGAGCATCATCAGCACGACGACGAGGACCTCCACCAGGAACTGCGTCATGGCCACGTCCGGCGCGCCGAGCAGCAGCACCTGCAGGGTCACGCCCGTGCCGGTGACGCCCAGCAGCACCGCGGCCTGCAGGCGGTTGCGCGCCTGCAGCGTGGCCACGACGCCAATGACGATGATCGTCAGCGGGATCAGGTCCATCCACGAATCGATGCCGTCGACCTTGTCCGGCAGCTCCATGCCGCCGATGCCCGGCATCACCAGCATCGCGCCGGCGTAGACCACGATGACCGACAGCATCGGCAGCAGGTGCCGCGTCGGCGCATGCGAATCGCCGATCGCCGCGAACCAGCGGCCCACGCGGCCGGCGGAGCGGGTGCCGAAGGACAGCGCCTGCACGCCCGTGAACGGGAACAGCCGGCGATCGGCCAGGGCCTCGTTCATCCGGGCGCGCACCAGCACCAGCACCACGCCGGCGACGAGCACGCCCACCGAGATCATCAGCGGCACGTTGACGCCGTGCCACAGCTTCAGGTGGGTGTCGTGGTAGTCGCCGCCCAGCACCGTGTTGGCCACCGAGTTCAGCGGGCCGTCGAGGATGGCGCCGGCGACGAAGGCCAGCGGCAGCGACGCGACGCCCGGGATGGCGGCCGGCAGCCACAGGGCCACCGGCGCCTCGCGGACATCGGACATGTCGCGGGGGCCGTCGACGAACGCGCCGAAGATCAGGCGCGCCGAGTACGTGAAGGTGGCGATGGCGCCGATCGCCGCGGCGACCAGCAGCACGACGACGCCGGCATCGGCCAGCGGTGCGTCGGTGAACGCCTCGAGCATGCCCTCCTTGGACAGGAAGCCCAGCGTCGGCGGGACCGCCGCCATCGACGCCGAGCCGATGACCATCGACCCGAACGTCCACGGCATGCGCCGCCACAGCGGGCCCAGGCGGCGGATGTCGCGCGTGCCCGTCTGATGGTCGACCGTGCCGGCCAGCATGAACAGCGACGACTTGAACAGCGCGTGCGCCAGGGTGTGCACCACCGCGGCGACGATGGCGAAGTGCGTGCCCACGCCGATCGTCGCCACGATCCAGCCCAGCTGCGACACCGTCGAGTACGCCACCAGGCGCTTCAGGTCGGTCTGCTGGATGGCGAACACCGCCGCCGACACGGCCGTGGCCATGCCCACGACGATGAGCAGGATCTGCCATGCCTGGACGTGGGCGAAGGCCGTCGAAAAGCGGATGAGCAGGTAAATGCCCGCCTTGACCACGGCCGCGGCGTGCAGGAACGCCGACACCGGCGTCGCCGCCGCCATCGCCTCCGGCAACCACGACTGGAACGGCAGCTGCGCCGCCTTGGTGAACGCACCCAGCGCCACCAGCACCGCCACCGCCGACGTCACGCCGGCGTTCGCGGCCGGGCCGGTGCCCCAGACCTCATGGGCCAGCAGCTCCGTCAGATTCGTCGTGCCCGTCGCCCACACCGCCACCGCCAGCGCCGCGAGCAGCAGCAGGCCGCCCGTGAACGTCAGCAGCAGCGTGCGCAGCGACCCCGCCTCGCCGGACGAACCCGACCGGGCGATGAGCAGGAACGACGCAATGGACACGAGCTCCCAGCCGATGAACAGCAGCACGACGTCGTCGGCAAGCACGAGCAGCAGCACCGCCAACATGAACGCGGTCATGAGCACGTAGAAGCTCATCGTGGCGCCCTTCGGCGGCAGGTACGCCGTGGAATAGACGAACACCGCCGACCCGATGACCAGCGCCAACAGCGCAAAGACGAGTGATAGCGGATCGAGGCGGAGCGCGAAGTCCACCCCGGTGCCGCCGGGCAGCAGCGCACCGGCCCAACTCACCCTCCACGTGACCGCATCCCCGTCGAGGACACCGCCGGACAGCCGCGCCAGCTGCACGATCGCGGCGACGAAAAACGCCACGATCGGCCAGCCGGCGTGCCTGCCCAGAATTTTCACGAACAAGGGAGTGAGGGCCAGCGCGACCGCCACCAGGGCGGGGACGCTGAGCATTGTCACGGCAGTGTCGCCTTCCTGTGCAGAACACGGTGGAGGGACCCGGTGGCGCGCGGCCGCCTGGGTCCGGTAAATGGCCGTATTCCAGCCTAGCAACCGGCGGGTACCCGGTTTACGTCGCGGAATGCGCGGGAATCGGGCTTTTCATATATCTCTGCGCGGTGCGTTGCGGCTTCTTTTTCCCTGCTTGGCGACGCCCTGCGGGTACCCCCGCGGCCGTTTTCCCCGCCTTCGGCGTAGCACCCGCAAAATGGCTGGTGCGGGCGATACCGTGAGGGCATGGCTCCCCGGAAGGGCGGCATCCGCCGCACGCTCTTGTCCCTGCTCCTCGTGCTGCCGCTGATCGCCGGCGCGGCGTATCTGGCCTGGTCCGGCACCGGATTGTCGGCCGCCTGGACCGCCGATGGTGCGGAAGAGGGGCGGGCGCCGGGGCCGGTGCCGGGCATCGACGTCGCGCAGGTGCAGGATGCGCGGCGGGCGATCGGCGAGGCCGGCACCCAGGCCGGGTTCCTCAACGCCGGCATGGGGCAGGCGACCGAGGGCATCGGCGAGCTGAAGGACGGCGGCGGCGAGTTGGTCGGCGGCACCGGCGAGATCCGCCGCGGGGCCGATGAGCTGGCCACGGGCATGAACGAGCTGCAGGCCGGGACCGGGCGCCTGGGCGGCGGCGCCAAGGAGATCGCCGAGGGCGCCGGGGCGATCGCTGACAGCGTGGGGCTGATCAACGTGGCCATCGGGCAGGTCCAGGCGTCGATCGGCCCGGCGAAGGAATCGCTGCGCGCGGCCGGCGACGGTGATGGCGTGGCGAACCTGGAGTCCCTCGAGCGCCAGCTCGGCGCCATCGACTTCGAGGCCATCTCCGGCCAGGCCGAGCGGTTCCGCACCGGCGCCAACGACCTGTCGTACCAGCTGAACACGCCGGGGGCGCCGTACCGCGACGGGATCTTCACGGCGACGGCGGGCGCCAACGAGCTGCGCACCGCGACGGTGGAGCTCGACGAGGGCGCCAAGAAGATCGACGGCGGCCTGAAGGAGCTCGACGAGGGTGCCGGGCGTCTCGACGGCATGGCCCAGACCACCGTGGACAAGATCGGCGAGGCCCAGCGCGCCATGCCCGTGCCCACCGCCGATCAGCTCGCGGCCGCCGGGCTCGCGGGTGGTGCTGGTGCTGGCGGCGGTGCTGGTGGAAACGGTGCCGGAGGAGACGCCGCAGCAGAGGGAGCCTCGAACGCGACTCTCGCGCCGACCCTGGCGTTCATGGTGTCCGCACTGGTCATGCTCGCCGCGTCGGCGCTGTGGCTGATCGCGGGACCGAAGCGTCGTCAAGCAGACGAGGAAGACCGCGGCTGGTGGTCCCGCGTGCTGCCCGGCGGCGCGTTCGCGGGGGCGCTGGCGGGGATCGTGGCCACCGGCGTCGTGGTGATGATGATCATGGCCGACGGCCTCGACCTCCTCCGCGGCGCGACCAGCGTGATCGTGCTGGCGCTGGCGGCGCTGGCGGCGACCGCTTTGGCGCGCGCGGTGCTGGCCGTGTTCGGCGGGCCGTGGGGGAGGTTCGTGATCCTCGCGGGGATGCTCGTGCAGGTCGGCGTCATCGGGTGGGTGTGGCGCAGCGCGGCGTCGGCGGCGACCGGCGGCACCGAGATGGCGACCGCGTGGGGCGTCGTCGCCGCACTCATGCCGCTGCACCACCCGACGGCGGCGCTGACCGCGCTGGGCAACGACGGCTCGACGGTGATGTGGGGGACGTCGGCCGGCGTTTTGTTGGCGCTGGTCGTCATCGGTGCCGTCATCGATCGCTTCGGTGGTGGCCGCCGCGCTGCCTCCGCCGCCCCTGCCGACAACCCCGGTACCGCGCCCGGCGCTGACTCGGACGCCGAAACCCCGGGCGGAGCGGCGGATGGCGGGGACGTGGGCGTCGTCAAGCACGAGGAACCCTGACCCCGGCGCCGGCCCGTGGGGGCTTAGCCGACGAATGCAGCCACACGCCGGGTGAACGCCGGTAAAAGCCCAGGACGCGAAATCGTGTGGCTGCGCTGGTCGGATAACTCCGGCGGGCGGGGCGGCGATCACCACTGCCTGGTGCTGGTGGGGCGCATGGTGCGACCGGTTGAGGGGCTGGTGGCGGGATGGTGGCGGGCCGGCGGTAGCCATCGGCAGTGAACCCGCGCGGCGCGGCTTTCGGCTCCGCTTGTGCACCGCGATTGCTCGGCACTTGCTCGGCTTTCGGCTCCGCTTTCGCTCCGCATTTGCTTTGCGACGGGTCGGCCACCACGCTGAGGCGTCGCAAACTACTACCACCGCTCCGCAAAAGCCCAGGTCGGTAATTTTCGGCGAAACGTTTTGTGGTCGCTTCATACGCGCCGCCCACGCGGTCGGCGCCAAAAGGCCGGGCAACGAAAAAACCGCCGCCTGCTCTCGCAGGTCGGCGGTTTCCGGCTGGTCGGGGTAGCGGGATTTGAACCCACGGCCTCTTCGTCCCGAACGAAGCGCGCTACCAAGCTGCGCCATACCCCGGTAAAGAAAGTCACATCGCGGCCGGGCCCGAAACTGGACCAGCGGTGCGCGCTGCAACGTCGACAACTCTAGACCCCCGCCGTCGGAAAAGGCAAAACGGCAGCTCGGGCGGATATTCGGCCTGCGCTGGTCCGGCGCCCGTCCGCGCCCGCGTCCGTCCCGCCAGCGCCGGCCCCGCCAACACGCCCGCCCGCCCGAGCAGCCGCCCGATCTACCCCTCCCGCGCGACGACCTCGATCAGCGTCGCCGACGGCGGGCAGAACAGCCGCACCGGCGCGTACGGTGACGTCCCGAGCCCATTCGACACGTGCAGCCACATCCGCTCGGTCCACCGCGACAGCCCGGACGCCCGCGACCGGTCGATGCCGCAGTTGGTCACGATGGCCCTCTCGAACGGCAGGCACACCTGGCCGCCGTGGGTGTGGCCGGACAGGACGATGTCGTAGCCGTCGGCGGCGAAGCGGTCGAGCACGCGCGGCTCGGGGGAGTGCGACAGGCCGATGGCCAGGTCGGCGTCGGCGTTGGGAGCCTCGGCGACGGCGTCGTAGTCGTCGAGCCCGTGGTGGGGGTCGTCGACGCCGGTCACCGCCAGGCGCACGCCGCCGGCGACGAACTCGAGCCGCTGGTGGGTGGCATCGCGCCAGCCGTGCTCGATGAACGCGGCGCGCATGCCCTCCCACGGCAGCTTCTCGGCGGACGGCCGCCGCTTCTTGCCGGTCAGGTACCGCAGCGGGTTGACGGGCTTGGGCCCGAAGTAGTCGTTGGTCCCGAACACGAATGCGCCGGGCCGGCCCAGCAGCGGCCCGAGCGCCGCGAGCACGCTGGGCACGGCGTCGGCGCCGCCGAGGTTGTCGCCGGTGTTGATCACCAGGTCGGGCTCCAGCGCCTCGAGCCCGGCGATCCACGACTGCTTTTTGCGCTGTGACCTGGTCATGTGGAAGTCGGACAGGTGCAGGATCCGCAGCGGGCCACTGCCGGCGGGCAGCGCGGGCACGCGCACGCGGCGCACGCGGAACGCCTTCAGCTCGATCTGGTTGGCGTACAGGAACGTCGCCGCCCCGGCCAGGCCCGCGCCGCCGGCGATTGCCCCGGTGACCAGGGCAATTCGCTTGACGACGCCCACCGCCCCCGCCGATCCGCCCTTCCCCCCGAATGCTGCGGGGAGGGTGAAGGGGGTTTGCGGGGGACGTCGGAAAGCAATCTTGTTCACGTGCGGCACGGCCCCAACGCTACCGTCCCGGGCCCGCGCACCAGCATTGATCGAGCGGGGCGCGGCACGGTCGCGGCACGGCCCGGGCAATGCTGCGTAGAGTTTTTGCCATGAGCGAATTGAAGGCAACCATCGTGTCCGACATGACCGCCGCCATGAAGGCCCGCGACAAGGCCACGGTCGGCGCGCTGCGGATGCTGAAGGCCGCGATCCAGACCGAGGAGGTCTCCGGGGCCAAGCACGAGCTGACGGATGCGGAGGTGCTCAAGGTGGTGGAGAGGGAGATCAAGAAGCGCCGCGAGTCCGCCGAGATGTACGCGGACAACGGCCGCGCGGAGCTGGCCGAGAACGAGCTGGCGGAGGCCGAGATTTTCTCCCGCTACCAGCCCGCGCAGCTTGACGACGACGAGCTCGCCGCCCTCGTCGACGACTCCGTCGCGGAGGTCTGCGGGGACGAGCCGGCGTCGATGAAGCAGATGGGGCAGATCATGAAGGCGGCGCAGGCCAAGGCCGCCGGGCGCGTCGACGGCAAGCGCCTGTCCGAAGCCGTCAAGGCCCGACTGCAGGGGTAAAACGAAGCCCGGCCGTGCCTTCGGGGCGCGGCCGGGCTCGTGCGTGCGGGGCTCTTCTCGGGGCTGTCGGAGTTATCGGGGCAGGGGGATGCGGCCGAAGCCGGGGATGGTGATCGAATCCGGCAGGCTCGGCGCGCCGCCACCGCCACCACCGGTGTTGCCGCCGCCGGGGCGCGGGGGAGGCGCCTGCGTCGTGCGCGGCGGGGGCGGGCGGCGGGTGCCGTCGGACACCTCGAGGGTGACGGTGCCGCCGTCGAGAAGCAGGCCCGGGACGCGGACGCCCGTGACCGTGCCGCGGGGGCGGCCGGTCTGCGACGCGGTGGTCGACTCCACCTTGTAACCGGCCTCCTCGAGCGTCTTGCGGGCATCGGACTCCTGCATGCCCTCGACCTGCGGCAGCGAGGCCTTCGCCGTGCCGGCGCCGTACTCGGGGGCCATCTCCGGTAGCACCTTGCCGCCGTGATCGCCGACGATGGGGGACATGGCCGAGAACCACGTCCGCGCCGGCTCGCGGCCGCCGAACAGATCGCCCGACCAGCACTGGCGCAGCGGGGACGTGCACAGCTCCGTGACCACCGGCGAATCGTTGTAGGCGTAGACCGCCGCGGCCAGCCCGGCCGTGAAGCCCAGGAACGCCGCCGACTGGTTCGACTCGGTCGTACCCGTCTTCGCTGCCACCGGGCCATCCCAGTTCACCGTCTTCGCCGCGTCCTCCGCGGTGCCGTCGATGGAGTCGGCCGACAGCGCCTGCGCCATCGCGTGGGCGACGCCGGAGTCGACCGCGCGCTCGCAATCGGGCTGGTCGAGCTGCACCGGGTTGCCGCCGCGGTCGGTGATCTCGGCGATGGGGTTCGGCTCGCACCACATGCCGTCAGATGCCAGCGTGGCGCCGACGTTCGACAGCTCCAGCGCGCTGATCGGCGTCGGGCCCAGCACGAAGGAGCCCAGCGTGTTGTCCGAGACGTACTGCGCCACCGACGACTCGCCGTCGAAGCTGCCCGGCTTGGTGTAGGACCGCATGCCCAGGCGCACGGCCATGTCCATGACGCCGTCGACGCCGACCTGCTCGCTCATGGCGACGAAGGGCGTGTTCGGCGACTTCGCCAGCGCCTCGCGCAGCGTCATCGACGGAGGGAAGGAGCCGGTGTTCTCCACGCAGTACAGGCCCGGCGGGCAGCCGGCCGCGCCGCCGTCGCCAAGCCCCGCGGCCTCGTAGCGGCGGGGGACCGGCAGGTAGGTGTCGATGCCCATGCCCTTCTCCACCGCCGCGGTGGCCGCGAAGATCTTGAAGATCGACCCCGCGCCATTGCCCACCGACGCGAACGGCTGCGGCTGCACCGTCTGCATCGCCTCGGCGTCGAGGCCGTAGACCCGCGACGACGCCATCGACAGCACCTTGCGCGACTCCGTGCCGGGCTCGATGATGCTCATCACCTCGGCGACGCCGCCGGCCGTGGGCGACGCCTGCTCGCGCAGCGCCCGCTGGGTGTTGTCCTGCACCACCGGGTCGAGGGTCGTGCGCACCGTGTAGCCGCCGCGGGCGAGCTTCGCCCGGTCCAGGCCGTGGTTGGCCAGGTAGTCGATGACGTAATCGCAGAAGAAACCGCGGTCGCCGGCGGCGATGCAGCCCTGCGGCAGGCGATTGGGCTCCGGCAGGACGCCCAGATCGGTGGCGATGGCGTCGTTGGCCTGCGCCTGCGTGATCGCCCCGGTGTCGGCCATCGCCCGCAGCACGTCGTTGCGCCGCGCCATCGCGCCGTCCGGATTCGAGTACGGGTTCAGGCCCGACGTCTGCTGCACCAGGCCCGCCAGCAGCGCCGACTGCGGGATGCTCAGGTCCTTCGCCGGAACGCCGAAGTACGTCTGCGCGGCGTTCTCCACGCCGAAGGAGCCATTGCCGAAGGGGACGATGTTGAGGTAGCCCGTGAGCACCTCTTCCTTGGTCATCTCGTCCTCGAGATCCTGCGCGATGCGGATCTCGCGCAGCTTGCGGCCGTAGTCCGTCGCGGTGGCCGCACGGCGCTCGGCCTCCGTCTCGGCTTCGACGAACAGGGTGTAGTTCTTGATCAGCTGCTGCTCGATCGTCGACGCGCCCTGCTGCACCGACCCCGACGTGAAGTTGGCCAGCGCCGCGCGCAGCGTGCCCTGCCAGTCGACGCCGGAATGGTCCCAGAACCGGCGGTCCTCGATGGACACGATGGCGTCCTTCATCGCCGGCGAGATCTGCCACCCCTCCACAGACGTGCGGCGCTGTTCATACAGCCACGCCATCGGCTCGCCGTTGGCGTCGGTGATGGTGGAGATGCCGGGGGCCTCGCCGCCGATGACGGAGCGGGACGACATCGCAAGATCATCGGCGGTGCGCGCCATCAGATACCCGCCGCCGCCGGCGATCGGGAAGATCGCGGCGGCGACGATGAGCCCGGCGAGCATCACGGCCACGCCGAGCTTCAGCAGATTTCGTCCCACGTTCACGCGGTCAACCCTAGTTGCAGGGCCACGCCACCGGAATTCCCGCCGTGATCCGGCGGTCAATCGGACGCCGGAAACCGACTGTGCGGTGGAGGGGAGGAGGTGGGCGTCGCAAAGCAGGCGACACGGCCCGGAAACACGGGGGTGAAATGCTGGATTCAGCACTTTCCGCGCGAGCGTTACATCGCGGGGGTGTCAACGAATACCCCCGTTGGATTCGTCCCCGAATGGTACGACCTGCCGGTATGTGTCACCATCACCCCCGAGGTGTGACGTGGATGACATTGTCTAAATTGTGTGAATAGACTTACAACAACAAATCAGCACGGAATCAGCACCGGGAACCCTCCCGGGCTGGTAACGGCCGAAGCCGGGCAGGCATCACCACGCGCCAGGCGACGCCACAGCCCCGACCCCACATGCGGGACGGGCAACCATCCCGCCGTCCGAAACGGGGGGACCGCGAAATGCCGAAGGAGGCCATGATGACCGCCACGATCACTGACCGGAACCGAACCGCCCGCGTGGGCGATCTCGTGGAGGAGCGCGACAACGCCGCCGACAGCTTCCGCGACCGACAGGAGTGGGTCACCCGCGCCAAGTGCCGCGACATCGACCCCGACGAACTGTTCGTCCGCGGCGCCGCCCAGCGACAGGCCGCCGTCATCTGCCGCCACTGCCCCGTCGTGCTGCAGTGCCGCGCCGACGCCCTGGACAACCGCGTCGAGTTCGGCGTGTGGGGCGGCCTGACCGAACGCCAGCGCCGCGCCATGCTCCGCGAGCACCCCGAGGTCACCAGCTGGGCCGACTTCTACGCCGCCCAGGTCGCCGCGCAGCAGGCGGCGCAGCAGACCGGCCAGAAGGCGCGCCGCGCGTAGTTCGCCCCTGATCGGCGCCGGCTAATCCAGCGCGGGGAGGATCCGCTGCGCCAGCTGCCGCAGATCGCCGAGGCTGGTCACGCCGCCGCGCGCCGACGGCACGTGCGTCAGCGGCACCCCGGGGAACCGCTTGGTGAACCGCTTGATCTGCTTCTCCTCCGCCGTCGCGAGCTCGACGCGCGACTCGTGGATCAGCCTCATCGCCGCCCGCACTTCGGCCAGCGGGTCGGCGCCGTCCTCATTGCCCGCGCCGCCAGCGCCTTTCGTGCCGCCGCCACTTCCGACACCACCCGCACCATCCCAGTCCAGCTCGCGGCCGCGCAGCCCGTCGGGCACGTGGTGGGTGCGGTTGACCACGACGCCGGTGACGGGCAGGCCCTGGGTCTCCAGCGAATCGGTGAAGGACCGCGCCTCGCGCAGCGCCTCCGCCGTCGGTGCCGTGACCACGAGGAACTCGCCGGATTCGCCGAGCCGGTCGCGCATCGACCGCGACCGCACCAGCATCGAATCGGCGACCGGCCGCAGCCCCCGCGCGAACGCCGCGGCCTGCGCCAGCGTGTCGCTGCCGACGATCTGCCCCAGCAACTTCACGCCGCCGCCCACCAGCGTCGACGATGATGTCATCAACCTCATCAGCGGGTGCCGCACCAGGCGGCGGACGCGGTCGGCGGAGTCGAGGAAGTCCAGCGCCGACAGCGCCGGCGGGGTGTCCACGACGATCGCGTCCCACCGCCCGGAGTCGTGCAGCTGCGACAGCAGGTCCATGGCCAGGTATTCCTGCAGGCCGCCGAAGCTGCGCGCCACGGTGACGGTGACGCGGTTGTCCACCAGCTCCGGCGCCCCGGCCTCCGCGAGCAGCGCCCCGAAGCGCGCGTTCTGGTCGAGCATCAGCGCGTGCAGGCCGTCCTGACCGGCGACGGGCTGCGGGTCGCCGCCGAGTTCGTCGAGCCCCAGCGCCTGCGCCAGCCGCTTGGCCGGGTCGATGGTCAGCACGACGGTGCGCAGCCCCGATTCCGCGAGCCCGACCGCCAGCGCCGCCGCCGACGTCGTCTTGCCCACGCCGCCCGATCCCACCATCACGATCACCCGCGGGTCACTCATCGCGCACCTCCCGGTGGTCGAGGCCGGTGAGGAGCTCGGCGACGTCGTAAAGCCCCTCGATCCGCACGCCCCCGGGCAGCGCCGGCACGCGCGTGACGGGGCCGGGCCAGCCCGCGGCGAGGTCGGTCAGCGAGCGGCGCTGCACGCGCGCCCGGGCGGCGACGTCGTCGAGCTCCACCAGCAGGGCGGTGGCCAGGTCGCCATTGCTTGACGACGTCCCCTCCCCACCCCTTCCGCCCAGATCCCCGGCAAGGGCGGTGACGTCGGAGTGGTCGAGGGACAGCGCCGCGTCGCACAGATCGTCGGCGAGCAGGCGATTGGCCACCACCGACCCCAGCGGCAGCTCGGCGGCCGACAGCTCGGCCAGCGCCTCGAGGGATTCGCGGACGGGCAGCGGCTCGGCCAGCGTGACCATGTGCACCCGCGTCGACGCCGAACGCAAGAACGCGGCGGTGTCGGCGGCCTGGCGATGGATCGGTCCGGTCGTGGCGATGTCGCCGAGAGCCCTGGTGACGTCGAGGAACCGCGCCACCCGGCCCGTCGGCGGAGCATCGACGACCACCGCCGACCACTCGCCACGCCGGGCCTCGGCGACGACGAACCCCGACAACAGCACGTCCCGCAGCCCCGGCGCGATGGCCGTGGCGAACTCCGTGACACCGAACTTCCGCGCCGCCCCGATCGCCAGCGACGAACCGACGTTGGTGGACATGTAATCCTCGAGCACCGCCTCCGCATCGAGGGAACAGGCGTGGACCTCGCCGCCGCCCAGCGCCGACGCGACCTTATGCGGGGCCCGCGGGAATTCCCGCAGCCCCAGCGTCGCCGCGACCGACGGGCGGCCCTCCACCTCGACGAGCAGCACCCGCCCGCCGCCGGAGGCCAACCGCAGCGCCAGCGCGCCCGCGACGGTGGACTTGCCCGTGCCGCCCTTTCCGGTGATCACGTGCACGGCCGCGGCACCGGGCTCGGCGGGATGCTGGGCGCGGGACGTCGCAAAGCCGCCCCCGACACCTGCATCCTGCCCGACCCGGGCGCCACCATCGCTCACCCCGTCAACGATAGACGGGGCGGACGGTTACTGTGTGAGCATGAGCACAACTTGGGAATACGCCACCGTTCCGCTTCTGACCCACGCGACCAAGCAGATCCTCGACACGTGGGGCGAGGATGGCTGGGAGCTCGTCACCGTGCTGCCCGGCCCCACCGGCGAACAGCACGTCGCCTACCTCAAGCGCCCCAAGGGGGAGTAGCGGTGACCGCCTCCGACTCGACCGGCGCCGTCTCCGACCGCCTCCGCGAACTGGGCATCGACCTGCCCGGCGTCGCCGCGCCCGTCGCCGCCTACGTGCCCGCCGTGCGCGTCGGCGACCTCGTGTACACCTCCGGCCAGCTGCCCTTCGTCGACGGCGAACTCACCGCCGTGGGCAAGGTCAAGGACGCCTCGGCCCCCGACCAGTCCGACAGCGCCGGATCGGTCAACCCCAACGACGCCAAGGCCGCCGCCCGCGTCGCCGCACTCAATGCGCTGGCCGCCGTGGACGACCTGGTGGGCATCGACAACGTCGCCAGGATCATCAAGGTCACCGGCTTCGTCGCCTCCGCCCCCGGCTTCAACGGCCAGCCCGGCGTCATCAACGGCGCCTCCGAGCTGTTCGGCGAGATCTTCGGCGACGCCGGCCAGCACGCCCGCTCCGCCGTCGGCGTCAACGAACTGCCGCTGAACACGCCCGTCGAGGTGGAGATCATCGTCCAGGTCGCATCCTGACGCTGCGGCGCCCCAATGCCCGCGCCGGCCCGTCGTAAAGCAACCCGCTGGGCAATGCAGAACATGTGACGCGGTCGGCGGCAAAACCCCCGCCCCGTGCACGTAGGATGGGGGACATGGAGCATCCCGCGTACAGCCAACTGCGTCCCATCACCGAATCGGTCGGCGTCGTCCTGTGCCCGAACCCCAGCTACAGCTCGCTGGAGGGCACGAACGCCTACGTCATCAAGGCGGAGGGCGACGAGCGCAGCATCGTCGTCGACCCCGGGCCGGAGGACGAGGGCCACCTCAACGTCCTCCACCGGTACGCGGGCGACGTCGCGCTGATCCTGCTCACCCACCGCCACGGCGACCACGCCGACGGCGCGCACCGCTTCCGCCAGCTCACCGGCGCCCCCGTTCGCGCGCTCGACGAACACTACTGCTCCACCGGCGCCGAGACCCTCACCGACGGCGAGCGCATCGTCGTCGACGGCGTCACCCCGCAGGTCGAGGTCGTGCAGACCCCCGGCCACACCGCCGACTCCGTGTGCTTCTTCATCCACACCGGCGACGGCGATGACGATGTCGAGGGCATCATGACCGGCGACACCATCGCCGGCCGCCACACCACCATGATCTCCGAAACCGACGGTGACCTGGGCGAATACATCAAGACGCTCCACCTGCTCCAGGACCGCGGCGACGGCGTGCGCCTCCTGCCCGGCCACGGCGAGGACCTGCCGGACATCACCGTCATGACCGAGAAGTACATCGAGCGCCGCGAACAGCGCCTCACCCAGGTCAAGGACGCCATGGACAAGCTCGGCGAGGACGCCACCGTCGGCCAGATCGTCGACGAGATCTACACCGACGTCGACCCTGTGCTCCGCCACGCCGCCGAGCAGTCCACCCGCGTGACCATGCGGTACCTGCAGGCGCAGTAGTTTTTCGGGGGCGTGTCGGGGCGGGCGGGCGCCTCGCGGTGCTCGTCGCGCGCGCCCCTCAAGCGCCCCTCAAGCGCCGCCCGTCACTGGGCGGCGCTTTTTCATGCGCGGCAGGGCCGCCCCAACTTTTCTCCCGCTGTGACTCTCGCTTGTCGCCGGCGCAGGGCGTACTGGCCGCGAGCAGCCCCAACGTTTCTCCCGCTAGCCGGGCGAATGCGCTGAGGCCCTCGTAGCGGCGTCCGGCACGGCGTGCAGAGGCATCCACCCCACCAATCGCGGAGAGGGGCGTACACCGCCGCTTTTCGTAGCGGCGCGTTTATGCAGGTCAGCGGCATCCAGCTCGGGCGTTATCGTAGGTGCTCACCCACGAATTCAATCTCATCCCGTGCGTACCCGCGCCGACGGTGACGCACGGGATGATCTTGAAGAAAAAGGGGTCCGAAAATTCAACTTCATCCCGTACGTGGCGTCCCGGAGGTCGACGTACGGGATGAAATTGAATCCGGCCGCTATCGTCGCCGCCTCGACGGCGGGCCAGAGCATGCCCACGCGATATCGGAAGCGGGCCGCCCTCTCCGGAGTGCTGCCCCACTCATGCACCGCGAGCTGGCCCGCAATTCTCGCGTCGGCGCACGTTCAGTTGGCCGCGAGCAGCCCCGATAACTCTCGCGCTGATCGGGCCAATGCGCTGATCGGGTGAATGCACTGATTGGGTGGATGCGCTGAGGGGGCCGTAGCGGCGTTGGGCACGGCGCGCAGGTGCATCCACCACGGCAATCGCGGAGAGGGACACACAGGGCCGCTTTTCGTTGCGGTGCGTTTATGCAGGTCAGCGGCGTCCACTTCGGCCGTAACCATGGGCGCGCACCCATGAATTCAATCTCGGAGTTTTCATGGCCGTCGTGGAGGCCTCGGAAACTCTGAGGTTGAAGAAAAGGGGCCCCAAATCTTCAAGCTCAGAGTTTTCGTGCGTCGGAACGCACACACGAAAACTCTGAGATTGAATCTGGCCTGAATCGGCGCCGCTGGAACCGGGTGCCCGGGCACGCTGGCGCGAATTTTGGAGGCGGGGCGACATCGACGGGGCGGCATCGGCGGCTCCGAACCGAGCGGAGCCCGCGCAGGTGCTGCGGAAAGCCGAAACGCGCCGGACGAGCCGGCGCGCAGGCAAGTGAAAGCGAAATCAGGGACGGGGCGCCATCGATGGGCCCCAACGGAGCGGGGCGCCGATCGAATGGCACCAACCGAGCGGCGCCTATCGGGCGCGGCGGGCGAGTCGCTCGGTGTCGCAGATGACCACGGACTTGCCCTCGAGGCGGATCCAGCCGCGGTGGGCGAACTCGGCGAGCGCCTTGTTCACGGTCTCGCGGGACGCGCCGACGAGCTGGGCGATCTCTTCCTGCGTCAGGTCGTGGGTGACGCGGAGGTTCGCGCCTTCCTGGGTGCCGAATCGGTTGGCCAGCTGCAGCAGCGCCTTGGCCACGCGGCCGGGGACGTCGGTGAAGATGAGGTCGGCCAGCGAGTTGTTGGTGCGGCGCAGGCGGCGGGCCAGCATGCGCAGCAGCTGGGCGGAGATGTCGGGGTGGTCGCTGATCCACTGGTGGAGCAGGTCGGAGTTCATCGACGCGGCGGTGACCTCGGTGACGCACACGGCGGAGGAGGTGCGGGGGCCGGGGTCGAAGATGGACAGTTCGCCGAACATGTCGGACGGGCCCATGATGGTCAGCAGGTTCTCGCGGCCGTCGGAGCTGTGGCGGGCGAGCTTCACCTTGCCGTCGATGATGATGTACAGGCGGTCGCCGGGTTCACCTTCGTTGAAGATGGTGGTGCCGCGGGGGAAGCGGACGGTTTCGAGTTCGGTGAGCAGGGCCTGGACCGCTTCCGGGTCGACTCCCTGGAAGACTCCGGCGCGGGAGAGGATCTCCTGTACATCGTCCACGGTGTTGTTCTCCTGTCCTGTCGCGTGCCAGATCGCGGCGTCGGGTGTGAGGCTGGGGTGTGCCGGGTGGTGGCACGACGCAATGGGCGGTCTCTGGCCGCACCTCTTTGTGACCAATCCCACTCTAGATGAATATCCTCTAACGTGGGGAAAGGGGTCTGGGAGAATCGGGGATTTTTCTGCTTTGCGACGGCCACCGCCCCCGCCGTCCGCCGCCCAATCCCCGGTGAGGGCCTTGTCGGGGGCGTCGTCGGTGTTCGGCGGGGTTGGGTGGATGGGCCGCGGGTGCGCCCGGCGTCTGCCCCCGTCGCACGGGTGAAGGGGCCGAGTCGGTGTCGGCGGGCGCGGACGGCGCTGAAGGTGGGAGGGGCGGGATGGGGTGGAGGTGGGCGTCGTCAAGCAAGGTGCGGGGGACGATCCGGGGCGGTCGCTAGGATGTGGCCATGCCCGCAAATCCCGTGCCGATGCCGCAGCCGACCCGCCCCGAGGGGTCGCTGACCGGCACGCGCAGGCGCAAGCCGGGGACGCATCCGGCGGCGAAGGGGCGGGAGACGCGGCTGGGGATGGTGCGGCGGGCCAGGCGGGTCAATAGGACGCTGGCCGTCGGGTACCCGGACGCGCATTGTGAGCTGGATTTTCGCGACGCGTATGAGCTGACCGTGGCCACGATCCTGTCGGCGCAGTGCACGGACGTGCGGGTCAACATGGTCACGCCGGCGCTGTTCGCGGCGTTTCCCGATGCGCCCGCGCTGGCCGGGGCGGACGTCGCCGTGGTGGAGGAGCTGATCCGGCCGACGGGGTTCTTCCGGGCGAAGGCGGCGAACATCATCGGGTTCGCGCAGGGCGTCGTGGAGCGCCACGGCGGCGAGGTGCCGGGGACGCTCGAGGAGCTCACGGCGCTGCCGGGCGTGGGCCGCAAGACCGCGAACGTGGTGCTGGGCAACGCTTTCGGGGTGCCCGGGCTGACCGTGGACACGCATTTCGGGCGGCTGGTGCGGCGGCTCGGTTTCACGGAGCTCGACGATCCCGTGCGCATCGAGCGCGAGATGATGGACATCATCGAACGCCCCGAGTGGACGTGGTTTTCGCACCGCATCATCTTCCACGGCCGCCGCGTGTGCCATTCGCGCCGGGCGGCGTGCGGGGCGTGTTTCCTCGCGGCGGACTGCCCGTCGTATGGTCTGGCCGGGCCCGCGGAGCCGGAGACGGCGGAGAAGCTGGTCAAGTCCGACGACCGCGATCATCTGCTGGCGCTGGCCGGGTTGGGGCCGGAGGACGAGACGGCATGAACGACGGCATGAACGAGTACAGGGAGCGTGGACCGATGAGCGGTGGCGAAGGCAACGGCAACGTGAGCCGCGACGCCGGAAATCGCGACGACACCGTGCGCGCGGGCGAGGCCGGGCAGCTCGGCGAGCCGGTGGGGCCGGTGTCGGTGCCGCGCGGGTCGGCGAGGCCGTCGACGATCATCGCGGTGCTGCTGGCCGTGCTGGGCACCGTGGCCGTGCTGTGGTTCGCCGTGTCGCAGACGATGGGCGGCGGCACCAACGCCGATGGCGCTGCGGGGGAGGAGCCGCTTGCCGACGACATCGTCGCCGAGCGCCCCGAATGCCCCGAACCCGAGCCCGGCGCCACCGGATCCGGCCCGCTGGCCGGCGTGACGCTGCCGTGCCTCGGCGCGTCGCAGCAGGGCGAGATCGACGTCGCCGCCGCACTGGCCGGCAAGCCCGCCGTGGTCAACGTGTGGGCGTGGAATTGCGCCCCGTGCCGCGAGGAGCTGCCCGTCATCGAGGAGTGGGCCGCGGCCAACCCGGACGTCCGCGTCGTCGGCGTCCAGGCCGCGACCAGCGAAGGCCGCGGATCGGCGCTTCTGGAGGATCTCGGCGTGACTACCTTCGTCTCGTACCAGGACGGTTTCGACGCCGTCGGCCCGGCGCTGGAACTGCCCCGCGTCGTGCCCATCACCGTGGTGCTGCGCGCCGACGGTTCGGTCGCCGAGGTCCTGCCGCGGGCCTTCGACTCCATCGAGGACTTCGACGCGGCGATCCGCGGGGCCCTCGCGTGACGGGCGGAGTGAACGGCGGCACCGGCCCCAGCACTGGCAGCGGCACTGGTCCCGGCGCTGGCCCCGGCTCCGGAATGACGGGGCCCCTGATCTCGGACGACCCCGACAACGTCCCCGGCATCCGTCCGGTGCGCCACACCATCGAGGTCACCCCGCCGTGGCTCGCCCCGGTGCTCGGCGACGGCGAGGATCCCGGGTTGGCGGCGTTGCGGAGGGCGGCGTCGACCGTCGACAAGCCGCTGGACAACCCCGACGAATCCGCGGTGCTGGTGCTGCTCGGCGGCAATGCGTCGTCGCGGGAGCGGCCCGACGATGCACTGGTCGTGCTCACCCACCGCGCGGCGACGCTGCGGCGCCATGCCGGCCAGATGTCGTTTCCCGGCGGCCGGCGCGACCCCGGCGACCGCGACGCCGTGCACACCGCGCTGCGCGAAGCCGAAGAAGAGACCGGGCTGCGGCCCGACGCGGTGACGCCGCTGAAGGTGCTCGACCCCATCGACATCAGCCGCACCGGATTCGCCGTCCACCCCGTGCTCGCCTACTGGCACGAGCCCCACGACCTGCACGCCGTCGACCCCGCCGAAACCGATGCGGTGCTGCCGGTGCGCATCTCTGACCTCGTCGACCCCGCCAACCGCATCCGCGTCGGCTGGGACACGTGGACCGGCCCGGCGTTCCGCGTCGGCGACTTCGTCGTGTGGGGATTCACCGGCGGCGTCCTCGACCACCTGCTGGAAGGCGCCGGGTGGGCCGAGCCGTGGGATGATGGCACGGTGCTCGACCTGCGCGAAACCCTCGCGAGGTCGGCGAACCGGGAAACACTCGGAACGGACGGGGCGAGGCGATGATGGCGGCGATCGACGGCGGGCTGGTGCTCGACGTCCTGCTCATGCTCATCGTCCTCGGCGCGATGGCGCTGGGCTGGCGGCAGGGCGCGTTGGCGTCGGCGCTGGCCATCATCGGCGTCATCGCCGGCGGCATCGTCGGGCTCGAGCTCGCGCCGCCGGCCATGGACCTCGTAGAGGGCCGCGCCGCGAGGCTGATCATCGGTGTCGCGGTGCTCATCGGGCTCGTCGTCATCGGCCACACCGTCGGCGCGGTCGCCGGGCAATCGCTGCGCAACCGCATGCGCTCGCCCATGGCCGTCGGCCTGGACTCCGGCTTCGGCGCCGTCGTGCAGGCCGTGGCCACGCTCATCGTCGCGTGGATGGTGGCGCTGCCGCTGGCCACGGTGCTGCCCGGCAACATCGGCGACACCATCCGCGGCTCGACGGTGCTGGCCACCGTCGACGACGTCGCCCCCGAATCGCTGGCGGGGCTGCCGTCGTCGATCGTCCGGCGCATCGACGACTCCGGCGTGCCCGCCGCCATCGCCCCCTTCGAGCCGCGGCCCGTCCACGACGACACCCCGGCTGACCCCGCGGTCATCGACCAGGCCGTCGTCGACCGCATCCGGCCATCCATCGTCCGCGTCCTCGGCGAGGCGCCCCAGTGCCGCCGGCTGCTGCAGGGCACCGGGTTCGTGGTGGCGCCCGACCTGGTGGTCACCAATGCGCACGTCGTCGCCGGCGTGGACACCGTCCGACTGGAAACCGTCGCCGGCATGGCCGACGCCCGCGTGGTGCACTTCGATCCGCTCGACGACATCGCCATCCTGCGTTCCTGGGACCTGCCGCTCGATCCGCTGCCGTGGGCCCCGGCGGAGGGCTCCCCGGGCGACGGCGCCGTCGTGCTCGGTTTCCCCGAGTCCGGCCCGTTCACTGCGACGGCCGCGCGGGTGGAGGAAAAGCTGCTCATCCGCGGCCCCGACATCTACGCCGCCAGCCGCCACGACCGCGAGGCGTACATCCTGCGTTCCGACGTCCGCCACGGCAATTCCGGCGGCCCCCTGATCACCCCGCAGGGCGAGGCCCTCGGCGTGGTCTTCGGCGCCGGCGTCAACGACGACGACACCGGCTACGCCCTCACCGCCGCCGAAACACAGCTGCACATCGATGCGGCGCGCGAGCTCATGGAGGCCGTGGACACCCGCGAATGCGTGGCGCAGTAGGGCCGAGCAGGGCTCAGAGGCTCCGCGGCCGGGCCGCAGGGAGAGTGCGAGGCCGCAGGGCTCAGATGAGTTCCGGGTGCTCCCGGTGCACGGCCTCGACGACGATCTCCGCGACCTCGTCCGGGGCCTCCAGCGCCGGGTAGTGGCCGATGCCCGGCAGCGTCACCGCCCCCGCGGTGTGCGAGGCGTCGACGATGCGCCCGTCGCCGGTGCGTGATCCGTCGGCAGCGCCCGCGTCGGCAGTGCCCACGTCGACCAGGGGATCGCCCGCCCCGACCACGATCCACGACGGGGGCATCGGCGCCCGCGACAGCACCCGCATCCAGCGCCTCCACGACGGACCCGTCGGCGCCGCCAGCCACTCGAGATGCTGCAGCGCCGGCGACAGGGCCCCCGCCAACAGGGACCGCTCCATCAGCCGCGCCGACTCGATGCCATCCGGCGTGTCCGCGAAACCCGGGCCGGCCAGCTTCATCGCATCGGTAACGACGCCCGACGCGGACCGCCGCCCCCCTCGCAAACGGCCGACCGCCCGTGCGTATTTGCCCAGCGTCCACGACGCCCGAAACGGTGGGGAAAACGGGCGGCGGAGGACTTCTCGTCGCCAAGCAACCGGATGCGGCATGCCGCACGACACCACGCCCGCCACCAACTTCGGCGCGCGCGCCGCCAACGTCCACGCCACCAGCGCGCCGTACCCCTGGCCGACGACGATGGCCCGCGAATGGCCCAGCGCGCGAATCAGCCCGGCGGCATCATCGGCCGCCGCATTCGGGCGATACCCCGACGGCGTGCGATCCGACGTCCCGTACCCGCGCAGCGACACCGCCACCGCGTGAACCGGAAGATCCGTGAGCAACGGCAGCACCCGCCGCCAATCGAACCACCCGCCCGTGGCCGAATGGATGAAGAGGACCAGCGGCGACGACGACGCCCCGCACTCGGCGACGTGGAGCCGCTGGCCGCGGACGTGGACCAGGCGATGGGTCCACGGGCCGTCCAGCAGCACCTCGTCCGGGTGCGGGGCGGGGGCGTCTGCGCCGCCCGGAGATTCGGTGTTCACCGCGTCAGTCCTCGTCGTTCCGTGCCTGTGCCGTAGTCCGTGCCGTGAATGCGCGGAACCGGGGCGGCGCTGGTGCGCCCGCCCCGGTTCCCGTGCAATGTCCTAGGTGTAAAGACCGTCGGACGTGGAGTGCGACGGGTTGGTGCGCGACTGGCCCGACGACGGGATGACCGTCTTCAGATCCTGCACCGACTGGATGGTCTTCTGCGGCGCGCCGACCTTCTTCACCTTCTGCAGGCCCAGGAAGCCCGCGATGCCCGCGATGACCAGCATCACGACGAAGACGATGAGGAACGCAGCCCAGCGCGGCAGCCACACGGCGAGGAGCTCGGCCAGGAAGAAGAACAGGAAGAACGAGGAGTACAGGGCCACGACGCCCGCCACCGCGAAGAAACCGGCGCCGACGCCGGCCTTCTTCGCCTCACCGGCGAGCTCCGCCTTGGCCAGCTCGACCTCGGAGCGGACCAGCGACGACACCTGCGCCGACGCCGACTGCACCAGCGTGCCGATGCTCGCCTCGCCCGGCGCGTGGGTGTCCACGTCGCTCAGCGGCACGGCGGTCACGCGCGGCGACACGGCCGTGCTGCCGTCCGTGAAAAGGCCCTTCTTGTTGTCGCTGCTCACGTGCGTCCTCCTGCGTAAATCGATGCGGTTTTTCGGTGGGTCGATGCTGGTGGAATCCCGGCCGGCGGCCCGATGGGGCACTGTCCGGAAAACCCGTCCCGCCATTGACAACGGCGCAACTCTCCCGGCAATAGTACCCATTGTGGATGCATTCGCGCGGCCCGGTCGCGAATTTCACCGTGATTCACCCCGAACCGCGCCGCCGATTCGCGGGCTTTGGTCCGCGGCGCCGGGCCCCGCCCCTAGTCTGGTGGGCATGACCGCAGGAACCTCCCGCCCCGACCCGCTCGCGCCCCTCATGGAATTGGAGGGCGTCGCCGAGGCCACCCAACGCGCCGCCGACGCGGTCTCCGCCGTCCACCGCCACCGTGCGAACCTGCGCAAATGGACGGTCACCGGTGCGGAGTCGGTGCTGCGCGGCGCCCGCGCGTCGGCGTGGCTGGAGGGCGGCGAGCCCGCGATGCCGTCCGAGGGCGACGTCACCGACCCGACCCTGGCCGCCGCCCTGCGCGCCGCCGACCCCATCGCCCCGGAGGCGATCGAGGAGACCGTCCGCGTGTGGCGCCGCGCGCCGATCCAGGTCCTGGCCCGGCTGGCGCTGATCGCGTCGCCGACGGGCCCGGAGCTTTCCGACGCCCCCACCGACGCCCGCTCCTCCGAAGCCGGCCGCCCCGTCGGCGACGACACGCTGTCGGCGGCCATGAAGGAGCAGCGCCTGCACTTGCTGGGCGACCTCGTCTCCGGCGGCACGTCGGTGCCGGACCCGGTGCTGTCCGCGGTCGTCCACGGCGAGCTTTTGACCATGCGCCCCTTCGCGGACAACAACGGCATCGTGGCCCGTGCGGCTTCTCGCTTGACGACGATCGCCGGCGGTTCCGATCCCCGCGGCCTCGGCGTGCCGGAGGTGTACTGGACCAGGCACCGCGACGAATACCGCGCCGCCGCCGACGCCTTCGCCACGGGCGCCCCGGAGGGCGTGCGCCGCTGGATCCTGCTGCACCTGGCCGGGCTCGAGGCCGGAGCCGTCGAGGCCCGCGGCATCGCCGAAGCGGTGTAGGGCGGCGCCGGGACGCAGCGCACCAGGGAAGCGGTGTGGCACGGCGCTGCCCGGCGAGGGCGGCGCCGGGACGGCGTGGCTAGGTGTCGTCCCCGTGGCGTCGTGAAGCAATGATGCCCGCCACCACCGCAGCCGCACCCACCGCCGCCGCGGCGATGCCCGTCACCCGCGGGCCCGTGCGGCGGAACAGGGGCTCGGGATTGCGGAAAATGCGGATCGGCCAGCCGCGCTCGTCCGCGATCTTGCGCAGCGGCTTGTCGGGATTGACCGCGACGGGATGCCCGACGACGGAGAGCATCGGCTCATCCGTGCCCGAATCCGAATACGCGTAGCAGCGCGACAGGTCGTACCCGCGATCGGCGGCGATGCGGCGCAGCTCGGCGGCCTTGTTGCCGCCGCGGCAGAAGAAGGGGACCTCGCCGGTGTAGACGCCGTCGACGACCTCCAGCCGCGTGGCCACGCACTCGCGCACGCCCAACTCCGCGGCGATCGGCTCGACCAGCTCGGCAGCCGACGCCGAGACGATGAACACGTCGTGGCCCAGCGCCCGGTGATGCCGGATCAGCTCGATGGCCTCCTTGTACACGTACGGCGAAATCACCTGGTGCAGAGACTCCTCGGCGATGCGGCGGACGTGATCGGCGCGCCAGCCCGTCACCATCGCGGAGAGCTGGTCGCGGGCGGCCTCCATCTGATCGTGGTCGTGGCCGCCCGAGATGTACATCGCCTGGCCCAGCGCCATCTGCATCATCCCCGACGCCGTGAGCAGGCCGGATTCCATGAACTGGCGGCCGAAGGCGTAGGCCGAGCTGCGGGCGATGATGGTCTTGTCCAAGTCGAAGAAGGCGGCCACCGTCGCCGTCGCGCGGGGCGCGGCCGTGTGGCGGGGATCTTCGACGGTCACGGTCCCGAGCATAGCGACGTGACGGAAACGCCGTGAGCGTCCGTCGCCGCGGCGCTGGCTCCATGGCTGGTGCGCCCGGCGATTCGGCCCGGAAAGCGGTGCGGCGAAACCAATTTCGCTTCGGGTTGGCAGCCTTCTGGTGTTGTGTCATACTTGTCTCGGCTGGCCCCGACATACAGTGTGGCCGCCCCCGGCTCACCCCCCCCGAAGCCGGGTTAGACGCCCCGCGCCATCCCCCCCCCCGGCGCGGGGCGTCGCTATGTCCGGGGTGGGGTGGGCGCCGGCGGGTCCGGTTTTCCAACACGTTCTGGCCCTTAACCCCATTCAGTCCCTTAACTCGTCCCTGAACCCCGATTCGCGTCGCAGCCCTCGAGAGAGTCCCCGAGAATCCGCGAGAATTCGGGGAAAGCCGTTGGTCGTGCCCCATCAATTCAATCTCCTGCCATTCGCGACGCGTCCGGGCGGCACGAAAGCTCTGATCTTGAAGAAATAGGGGTCCCACAGTTCAATCTCGTGCCGTTCGTGTCCCGTCCGACGGAGACGAAAACTCTGATCTTGAATAGGTTCCTCTCACGATTCCCCTTCGGGGCTGTCCGGCTCGCTTGGCGACGATCACCGCATCCCTGACCAGCGAAAACATTAAAGCGGCGCTGTGTGGTCCTCAGCGTTATTGGCCGGTGCCGGAGTGCGTGCGGCGGAGGCCAACGCGGCTGCGGGCCGTCAGGCGTCGCGGCTACTCCGGAGGAGAACAAGAGGGAGAGAGGGGGAGGAAGTGAAGGTGGGAGGGGAAGGGTGAATCCGGGTGGCTGGGGGAGCTCGGGGAGGTTGTCCACAGGGGCCGATTCATCCACAATCCGGGTCCTTTTCGGGGCCTCCCGCAGCGCCCGATTCGCACGGCGTCGGCATTGTGCGGGGCATGGACGAGCAGACGGCCGGACCCGCGGGCCCCGACGACGTGATCATCTCCATCGAGGACCCGGAACTCGAGCAGGAGGCCGCCACCGTCGTCGCGGCGACGGGGCGGCGCGCGGTGCGGATGTCGTCGCCGGACCCGTCGGGCGCGGCATGGCGGCGGTGCGCGGCCGTGCTCATCGACGAGGGGCGGGCGACGCAGCTCACCGGTGATGCGGACGCTACCGGCGGCACGGGCGGAAGTGCCGCCGCCGGTGGAGGCGCTGGCGGCGGCGCCCGCGCCCGCGGGGGCCTGTACCTGCTGCATTTGGATGATTCCGACCCGCCGCTCCGGCTCTCCGACGCGCTCGGCTGCGGTGATCCGGTGCCGCTGCCGTCGTGGGGCGCGGAGCTGGTCGGGTGGATCGGCCGCCCCGGGCGCGCTCGCTCCGGCCGCGTCATCGCGTGCGTGCCGGCGGCCGGTGGCGCGGGCGCGTCGACGGCCGCCGCGGCGCTGGCGATGTCGGCGGCCCGGGCCGCGGACACGGTGCTCGTCGACGCCGACGAATTCTCCGGTGGCGCCGACCTGCTCCTCGGCGCGGAGGCCGAACCCGGCGTGCGATGGCCGGACGTGCGCGCCGAAGCCGGGGCGCTCGACGCAGAAGCCCTGTTCGGCGCGGTACCCAGGGCCCGCATCCGGGGCGCCCTCGCCAGAGGAGGCGCGGGTCTGCGCCACGATGGCGAGGGCCCCGGCATTCTCACCGGCCCCCGCTCCCGCGCCGACGACGGCTGGTCGATCACCCCGCGCGCCGTCTCCGCCGTCGTCGACGCGATCGTCGGCGCCGGCGGCACGGCGGTCGTCGACCTGCCCGGCACGGGCCCCATCGCCGACGTCGTCGCGCCCCGCGCCGATGCGCTGGCCGTCATCGTCCCCGCCACCGTGCGCGGGTTGGCGGCGGCCGCGCGCCGGGCCGCGGCGCTGCGGAGCATGGGCGGCGATCCGGTGGCCGTCGTGCGCTGGCCCGCCCCGGGCGGGGTGACGCTCGACGACGTCTGCTTTGCGACGGGACTCGACGTCATCGCCGAATTGCCCCACATCCGTTCGGTGCCGCGGGAAGTCGAGGTCGAAGGGCTGGGGCGCAGCGTCGTCAAGCTCATGCGCGCCCTGGAACCGGTGCTGGACCTCGCCGACGGCGATGGCCGGGCGGGGCGGCGGCCGTGACGGGCGCGATGATCGACGCGGGGCTGCTCGACCGTGTGCGGCGGCGGCTGGTGGAGTCGTCGGCCGGCGTCGGCGCGGACGAGATCGCGCGGGCGGTGCGGGAGGAAACCGGCGGCGTCGTCGGCGATGCGCAGCTGCTGGCGCTGCTGCGGACGCTGCGCGGGGAGCTGGTCGGGGCGGGGCCGCTGGATCGCCTGCTGCGGATGCCGGGTGTGACGGACGTGCTGGTCACGGCGCCGGACGAGGTGTGGATCGACCGGGGTGCCGGGCCTGAGCCGGCGGGCGTGGCCTTCCGCGACGACGCCGAGGTGCGCCGCCTGGCCGTGCGGTTGGCATCCGCGTGCGGGCGGCGGCTCGATGACGCGCAGCCCTTCGTCGACGGCCACCTGCCGGGTGGCGCGGGCGATGCCGGGGTGCGCGTCCACGCGATGCTCTCGCCGCCGGCCGATCGCGCCACGCTGATCAGCTTGCGCGTGCTGCGGCGGGCGGCGATGGGCTTGGGCGATCTCGTCGCGTCGGGGTCGGTGGCCGAGCCCGCGGCCGAGATGATGCGGCAGGTGGTTGCTTCACGACGTGCCTTCGTGGTCGTCGGAGGAACCGGCACCGGCAAGACGACGCTGTTGTCGGCGCTGTTGGGCGAGGTGCCGGCGCGGGAGCGGATCCTGTGCGTGGAGGACACCCCGGAGCTGCACCCGGAGCATCCGCACGTGGTGAAGCTGGTGGCGCGGCCGCCCAACATCGAGGGCGCCGGCGAGATCACGCAGAGGGAGCTGCTGCGCCAGGCGCTGCGCATGCGGCCCGACCGGATCATCGTCGGCGAGATCCGAGGGGCGGAGGTCGTCGATCTGCTCGCCGCGCTCAACACGGGCCACGACGGCGGGGCGGGCACCGTGCACGCGAATACCGCCGATGACGTGCCCGCCAGGTTCGAGGCGCTCGGGGCGCTCGGCGGGCTGGGGCGCGATGCGCTGCACGCCCAGCTGGCGCCGGCGCTGCGGGTGGTGCTCGCCGTGGAACGGGTGGCGGGTGCGCGGAGGTTGGCGCAGGTCGGGGTGCTCGACGGCAATCCGGTGCGGGTGCGTCCGGCGTGGCACTGGCGCGATGGCGAGGGTGAGGCGATGGGCCTGTTCCGCCGCCTGACATCGGGAGCCGATGGGGGCGCGTCATGACCACGGTGACGTCGGCGACCATCGCGCCGCTGCTGCTGGCCGCCGCGCTGTGGGGGTGGCCGTCGCCGCAGGCGCGGGATCGGGTGCCCGAGCTCGGTGCGGGCGGCGGTGGTTCGGGAGACGGCGGCGGTGTCGCACGGTTGCCCGGATGGGCGTGGTTTCTCGCCGCAGCGCCCTTGCTGTTGGCGGGGCCGCACGTGGCGCTGGCGGCGGTGATGGTGGCGCGGACGGTGATGTCGCTGGTCGGGGGAGCGCGGCGGCGCCGGGAACTCGATGCTGGAACGGCGTCGGCGGCGCGGGCGGCGGACGTGCTCGCCGCGGATCTGCGGGCCGGGGCGACGCCCGTGGCAGCGTTGACCGCGGCGGCCGACGAATCCGGGCCACCGCTGTCGGCGGCGCTGGGGGAAGCCGCGTCGCGGGCGCGGCTCGGCGGATCGGTCGCCGGATCGCTGGACCGGGCAGTCGACGAGGCGCCGGCGATGACGGAGCTGCGCCGCCTGGCCCGGGCGTGGCGGGTGGCGGAAACGCACGGGCTGCGGCTGGCCGACGTCATCGACCACGGCCGCGGCGACATCGCGGCGCGCCGGGCGCACAGATCGCGCACGTCGGCGGCGCTGGCGGGGCCGCGGGTGACCATGGTGATCCTCATGGCCCTGCCCCTCTTCGGAGTCGCCATGGGCCAGGCGCTCGGGGCGGGGCCGGTGCAGTTTCTGCTGGGCGGTGGACTCGGCGGCGTCGTGCTCATCGTTGGCGTGGGCTTGACCTGCGCGGGAGCGCTGTGGGGCAACCGGATCCTGGCGACGGCGGAGGGCACGGCATGACTTTGGCCATGTTCATCCTCGCCGCCGTCGCGCTGATCCCCACCGGAGTGCGCGCCTCCGAGAGATGGCCGGAGCTCGGCCGCGGCGGAGGTGACTCCGATTCCCGCGCCACTGCTGGTCGGGGAGGCGAATCCCCAGAGATCGGCCCTCGTCTGCCCGCGTTCATCCGCAGCCGCGTCGGTGGCGGTTCGCGGACGCCGGACCCGATGCGCCTCCTCGATGCCGCGTCCGCGCTGGATCTACTCGCCGCGTGCTTGGCCGCCGGCATGCCGCCGGGGGAGGCGGCGTCGGCGACGGCATCGGCGGCCTCACCTCGGTTGTCGGGTCCGCTTCACGACGTCTCTCTGCGCCTGTCCCTCGGCGTCTCCTCCCCATGGGCGGTGCTCGACGAGGTGCCGGAGATGGCCGATCTCGTCGCGCTGGCCAGGCGGTCCGGTGATTCGGGGGCCGCGATGTCGGCGGGAGTGGCGGAGCTGGCGGTGGCGCGCCGGGCGGCGGCGGGCGATGGGGCGGAGGCGACCGCCGAACGTGCCGGGGTGCTCATCGCCGGGCCGCTGGCGCTGTGCTTCCTGCCGGCGTTCGTGGTGCTCGGGCTCATCCCGACGATCGCGGGGCTGGCCGAGTCGATGCTCGGATCGCTGGCGGTGGGGCCGTCATGACTTGGCAGGGGCATCGCAACGGGCAGAGCAACGGCCGGGCGCCGGTGCGGGCGCGTGGCCCGCCGGATCGGTGAAGTTCTCCGTCAATCCAACGCAGTTCTGGCCAATCCAATCCAGTTCGACCAGCACCAATCCAGTCCAATCCAGACCAATCCAGTTCGACCCGATCCTTCAGGAGGAACCATGTCCCACGTCGATCCCGACATCTGGCTCGAGAGCCCCTTCGGCGGCACCGCCGCCACGGCCAAGACGACCGCCGCCACGACCACTGCCACCGTCACCGAACCCATCACCAACCCCGACACCTACCCCGCCGCTGGCGCCGCCACCGCTTCCGTCCCGGCCTCTGGCGCGGTGGCGGGGAGGGAGTCGGGGGAGAGCCCCGTCGCAAAGCTCTTCCGTGTCCTGCGCGAGCGGGCGCTCGGCGTGGCCGTCGATGACCGCGGCATGAGCACCGTGGAATACGCGCTGGGCACGGTCGCGGCGGCGGCGTTCGGCGCGCTGCTGTACACCGTGGTCACGGGCGGCCAGATCACCGAAGCGCTGACCGACATCATCGAGCGGGCGCTGAACACCCAGTGATCCGCCGGGTGCGCCGCCTGCTCGCCCGCGATGACGGGCAGGCGACGGTGGAGACCGCCTTCGCGCTGTCGACGCTCATCGCGGTGCTCATGGTGGCGCTCGGCGCGATCGCTGTGGTGGCCACGCATCTGGCGGTCACCGACGCCGCCGGGCACATCGCTCGTGCCGAGGCCCGCGGTGATGAGGCGGCGGCGCAGTCCGCGCGCCGGGTGATCTCGGGTGCACACGTCAACGTGGCGGCGCGTGCGGACGTCGTCGAGGTGACCGTGACCAAACGCCTCCCGCTTTACAACGTCACCGGCCGCGCGACCGCCCTCCTCGAGCAATGAGGCGGGGAACGAAGCGGGGAATCACGCGGGGAAACTGTCGCCGGATGCTCGGCGATGAGCGCGGTTCGACGACGGTGACCGGGGCGTTCATCACCGCCCTGGTGCTGGCGCTGACGATGGCGGCGGTCCAGGCCGGCGCGGGGCTGGTGGAGCAGCGCCGGGCCGGCGTCGCCGCGGATTTGGCGGCGGTGGCCGGTGCCGTCGACGCGCAGCGCGGAGGCACGGGCTGCGACGCCGCCGCCGAGGTCGCCGCGGCCAACGGAGCCGCGCTGTCGGATTGCGTCCGCGTTGGCGAAGACGTGCAGGTCACGGTCTCGCGCGGGAAACGCACGGCCGTGGCCAGGGCGGGGCCGGCGGAGGAAGCGCCGGGATGACGTGGCGAGCAGGGTGAAGAGGCCGGCCCGAGGGAAGTGCTGAGCCGGAAGGAGCTGAGCCGGAAGGAGGTGAGTCGGAAGGAGGTGAGCAGAAGGGAGGTGGTGCGCTACTCGACCGCGGCGATCGGCAGGTCGTGGTCGTGGGCCCAGCGCAGGACGGTGGCGCGCTTGCGGCCGCGGAGGTAGTTCGCCAGGGTGTCGCGGTCGGTGGCGCCGGTGAGGTCCTCCAGGCGCAAATGGAAGTGCGGCTCCAGTGCGGCGACGGCGACCCAGCCGTCCTCGACCTCGTAGAGGCCGTAGGTGGGCACGGCGCCGCCGAGCAGGCCGCCCTCGGAAGTCAGGCCGTGGCGGTGGCCGGCGGCACCGGCGTCGGCGGCCTGGCGCAGGCCGATGCGGGCGAGACCGCCGTGGCCCGTGTTCCCGCGGCGCACCAGCAGCGCCAGCGCCGCAGACACCGCCCGCTCCGCGCCGAGCAGATCGCCGAGCAGCACCCGCGGCATCATCGGCGGCGTCAGCGTGCCCGCGGCGGCCTGGTACGTCAGGTCGTGGCCGGGGTGCTCCGGATCCTCGGAATCCCCGACCAACTCGACGTGGCACAGATGCTGGTGCTCGTCGACGGCATCGGCGATGCCCATGCGCGCCAATGCCGAGGGGCGGACGGAGGTGATGAGGATGTCGGCACCGTCGATAAGCTCGTTGATCCGCGCACGCCCCGCACTCGCCTTGGCGTCGACGCGCTCGACCGTCGCGGACCCGGACAGCTCGCGGTACCAGGACCCGCACCACGTCTCCAGCGGATCGCCCGTGGGCGGCTCGACCTTGATCACGTCCGCGCCGAGCATCGCCAAACGCGCCGCGGCCCACGGGCCGGGGACGTTGATGGCGAGGTTGAGGACCGTGAGGCCCTTCAACGCGTTGGAGGGGATCTGGTCGGCGTCGATCATGGTTCGGAATCCTAATGGCGACACCGTTCGCCCGCCGCACGGGACCGCCCGGAAGTCAACCCCGGGCTGGGTCGGGGCAGCCATCAACCCTCCAGCGCCGCCGCCAACCCGGACAAGACTTTGATGGCCCCGGCCTTGTCCAGCGGCTCGTTGCCGTTGCCGCACTTGGGCGACTGGATGCACGACGGGCAGCCGGACTCGCACTCGCACGAGGCGACGGCGTCGCGGGTGGCGCGGATCCACGCGCCGAAGGCCTCGAAACCCCGGTCGGCGAAGCCCGCCCCGCCGGGATGGCCGTCGTAGACGAACACCGTCGGCTGCCCGGTGTCGATGTGCAGCGCGGTGGACACGCCGCCGATGTCCCACCGGTCGCACGTCGCCACCAGCGGCAACAGGCCGATCGCCGCATGCTCGGCGGCATGCAGGGCGCCGGGCACGTCGGCGACGTCGACGCCCCACCGCCGCAGCACCGCCGGCGACAGGGTGAAGGCCACGGCGCGGGTCTCCAGCACCTCCGGCGGGTAGTCGAGCTCCACGGAATCGAGCACCTCGCCCGACGGCAGCCGCCGCAGGTACGACGTCACGCGGTGCTCCACCTCGACCTCCACCGACGCGACCTGGATGCCCGGCGCCACGTCGCGCACGACGTCGATCTCCAGGATCCGGATGTCGGTGTCCATCCGCGAATGCGTCGACCACTCCGGGTCCTCCGGGTGCGCCAGCGCCAGCAGCGAGTCCAGGTCGAGGTGGTCGATGACGAAACTCTCGCCCCGGTGCAGGTAGACCGCACCGTCGTGGATTTGCTGCATCGCGCGGCCGACGTCGATGGTGCCCAGCAGCCGCCCGTCGGTGCCGTCGACGATGGCCACGTCCTGCCCGCGCCCGCCGCGCAGATCCACGGCCCCGTGCGCCGAAGCCATGCGCGGGCCGTCGTCGCGGTCGGTGGGGTACCAGCGGTCCCCGCGCCGGCGCAGCCATCCGTCGTCGGCCATTTGCTTTGCGACGCCCATCGCATCCCACCCGGCCAGCACCCCATCCGTCAGCGGCAGCTCGACCGCCGCGCAATACAGGTGGCCGCGCAGGACGTGGGGGTTGGCGGGGTCGAAGACGGTGGCCTCCACCGGCCGGCCCAACAGGGCGGAGGGGTGGTGGACCAGGTAGGTGTCCATTGGGTCGTCGCGGGCGACCATGACCACCAGCGCCCCCTGGCCGCGGCGGCCGGCGCGCCCGGCCTGCTGCCAGAACGACGCCACCGTCCCCGGGAACCCCGCCTGCACCACGGCGTCCAGGCCGCCGACGTCGATGCCCAGCTCCAGCGCATTCGTCGTGGCCACGCCCAGCAGGTCGCCGTCGTCGAGGCGGCGCTCGATGTCGCGGCGGTCCTCGGCCAGGTAGCCCGCTCGATACGACTCGACGCGCCGGCCGACATCGCCGCGGCCGCGCTTGTCCAGGCGCTCCCGCACGCCCATCGCGATCGTCTCCGCCGAACGGCGGGAACGGGTGAAGGTGAGGGTGCGGGCGCCGTCGGCAAGCAAATCCGCCATGATGTCCGCGGCCTCCGTCACCGCGGGCCGTCGCACCGGGGCACCGTTCTCGCCCTGCAGATCCGGCAACAGGCCCGGCTCCCACAGGGCGATGGTGCGCTCGCCGACGGGCGCGCCGTCGTCGAGGACCGCCTCGACCGGCTCGCCGATCAGGCGCGCGGCCTGCGCCGCCGGGTCGGCCGTCGTCGCCGAGGCGAACACCACCGTCGGCTCCGCGCCGTAATGGCGGGCCATGCGCAGCAGCCGCCGCAGCACCAGCGACACGTTCGCGCCGAAGACCCCGCGGTAGGCGTGGCATTCGTCTACGACGACGTAGCGCAGCTTGCGCAGCACCCGCGCCCACCACTGGTGCCGCGCCAGCATGCCGATGTGCAGCATGTCCGGGTTGGTGAAGATCCACCGCGCGCCCTCCCGCACCGCCCGGCGGACGTCCTGCGGGGTGTCGCCGTCGTACGACGCGACGGCGACGGGATGGGGGCCGTCACCGGCATCCCCGCCGCCCCCGGCCGCGGCGCCATCTGCCGTGCCGCCCGCACCATCCCGGCTCTCCCGCCCCCTGCGCACCGCATCGACGGCGAGCTCCCGGGCCGCGGCGAGCTGGTCGGCGCCCAGCGCCTTGGTCGGCGAAAGGTACAGCGCCGTCGCCGCCGGGTCCGCCATGAGTTCGGCGAGCACGGGCAGCAGGTAGCCCAGCGACTTGCCCGACGCCGTGCCGGTGGCCACGACGCAGTGCCGCCCGGCCCGCGCGTGGGCCGCGGTGTCGGCTTGGTGCGTCCACGGTTTTTCGATGCCCCGCTCCGCCAGCGCGGCCAGCAAATGGGGCGGCGCCCACTCCGGCCAATCGGCGGTGCGGCCGGCGCGCGGAGGCAAATCCGCGATGTGCGTGACGGTCGCACGGGGGTGGGCGGAAATCACGGGCTCGAGTAGTTCCCGGCCGAAACCATGCACCTGACCACCCCCTCCGTCGTTTTCGCGGTCATCCGCCGCGGCGCTCGATTACCTTCGTCTACCCCGAAAGCAGAACATTCTGGCGAAACATGGCAGACTGACGAACTGAATCGTCGTCTGTATGGCGGCGCGCTCACGTCCAACAACCTAAAGGGGTACATCAACAATGGCACAGGGCACCGTTAAGTGGTTCAACTCGGAGAAGGGCTTCGGGTTCATCGCCCCGGCCGACGGAGGCAACGACGTCTTCGTCCACTACTCCGAGATTCAGGGTTCCGGCTTCAAGACCCTCGAGGAGAACCAGCCCGTCGAGTTCGAGATCGGCGAGGGCCAGAAGGGCCCGCAGGCCCTCAACGTCCGCGGTCTCTAAGCGACACATCTACATCGGTTGTGGGCGTTCGCGCCTGAGCTGAACAGACGCCGGTCCCGCTGCAGTACAAGCGGGGCCATCGGCCCGTCGTGGAGCACCACCTTCCTGGTGGTCTCCGCGGCGGGCCGTCGTCGTTGCCGGGGCGGGTTGCGGGCTTTCGTGCTTGGCGACGGACCGGCGCCACGGTGGACGGGCCGTCGCAAAGCAATGGCGAAAAAATTCCCGGGCCGCGACAACCCCGCAAAACCGCAGGCCACGCCCCGGTGAGGGGAGACTCACAACCCCCTTGAGGGGGATTCCGGTCACACCCCTATTCGACTGTGCACCGTCCACTCATGTGTACGGTGTCCCATTAGATTCAGGTGAAGGCCATGCGCCCGACCTGGGGCCCGGCACGACGGGCCTCGAACCGACCCCGAAAGTTGCAGGGCAGATTCCAGGTGGCAGACGACAAAGGCACGAAGCGACTCGTCATCGTCGAGTCGGCGACCAAGGCGCGGAAGATCCAGCCGTACCTGGGCGACGACTACGTGGTGGAGGCATCCGTCGGCCACATCCGCGACCTGCCCCGCGGCGCCGCCGACATCCCGGCGAAGTACAAGAAGGAATCCTGGGCCCGGCTCGGCGTCGACGTAGACCACGGCTTCCAGCCCCTGTACCTGGTCAGCCCCGACAAGAAGAAGAAGGTCACCGAGCTCAAGCGGCTGCTCGCCGGCGTGGATGAACTGTTCCTCGCCACCGACCCCGACCGCGAGGGCGAGGCCATCGCGTGGCACCTGCTCGAGGTGCTCAAGCCCAAGGTGCCCGTGCGGCGGATGGTGTTCCACGAGATCACCAAGCCCGCCATCCTCGAGGCCGCCAACAACACCCGCGAACTCGACCAGAACCTCGTCGACGCCCAGGAAGCCCGCCGCATCCTCGACCGCCTCTACGGCTACGAGGTCTCGCCCGTGCTGTGGAAGAAGGTCATGCCGCGGCTGTCGGCCGGCCGCGTGCAGTCCGTGGCCACCCGCGTCATCGTCGAGCGCGAGCGCGAGCGCATGGCGTTCATCTCCGCCGGCTACTGGGACCTCGACGCGACGCTGGACACCGGCTCCGAGCCCGTCGACCGCACCCAGCCGCGGCGCTTCGACGCCCGCCTGTCCTCCGTCGACGGCAAGCGCGTCGCCGCCGGCCGCGACTTCGACGACCGCGGGCAGCTGAAGAAGCCCGAGGGCGTCACCGTCCTGCGCGAGGCCGACGCCCGCGCCCTGGCCGACGGCCTGACCGGCGCGACCCTGTCGGTCGCCTCCGTCGAGGAAAAGCCCTACACCCGCCGGCCGTACCCGCCGTTCATGACGTCGACGCTGCAGCAGGAGTCGGGCCGCAAGCTCCACTTCACCTCCGAGCGCACCATGCGCATCGCGCAGCGGCTGTACGAAAACGGCCACATCACCTACATGCGAACCGACTCGACGACGCTGTCGAAGTCCGGCATCGAGGCCGCCCGCCGCCAGGCCCGCGACCTCTACGGCGCCGAGTACGTCGCCGACGCCCCGCGCCAGTACCAGCGCAAGGTGAAGAACTCCCAGGAGGCCCACGAGGCCATCCGCCCCGCCGGCGAGCGCTTCGCGACCCCCGGCGAGCTGGCCGGGTCGCTCGACGCCGAGGAGTTCAAGCTCTACGAGCTCATCTGGCAGCGCACCGTGGCGTCGCAGATGTCGGATGCGCGCGGCACGTCGATGAAGGTCGTCGTCGCCGGCACGTCGTCGACCGATGGCGGCGCGCGCGAGGTCGAGCTGTCGGCCACCGGCCGCACCATCACGTTCCCGGGCTTCCTCAAGGCCTACGTCGAGGTTTCGCAGCTCACCGACGGCCGCAACGTCGCCGACAACGCCGAGCGCCGCCTGCCGCGCCTCGAGTCCGGGCAGCGGCTCGACGTCGACTCCGTGACCCCCGAGGGGCACTCCACCAACCCGCCGGCGCGCTTCAACGAGGCGTCGCTGGTGAAGAAGATGGAGGACCTGGGCATCGGGCGCCCGTCGACGTACGCGTCGATCATCAAGACCATCCAGGACCGCGGGTACGTCTACTCCCGCGGCAATGCCCTGGTGCCGTCGTGGGTGGCGTTCGCCGTCGTCGGCCTGATGGAGGATTCCTTCGCCGACCTGGTCAACTACGACTTCACCTCCGACCTGGAGGACGAGCTCGACGAGATCGCCGCCGGCACCGAGGACCGCACCCGCTGGCTGTCGGGCTTCTACTTCGGCGACTCCGCCGAGAACGGCTCCGGCGGCGCCGACGTCATCGCGGCGCGCGGCGGCCTGAAGAACATCATCGACGTCAACCTCGAGGCCATCGACGCCCGCCGCGTCAATTCGCTGCACATCTTTGACGACTCCGACGGCAATCCGATCGTCGTGCGCGTCGGCCGCTACGGCCCGTACCTGGAGCGCGTGCGCCCCGGCGCCGGCGAGTCCGGCGCGGATCTGGTGCAGCGCGCCAACGTGCCGGAGTCCATGACGCCGGACGAGCTGGACCTGGAGACGGCCGAGAAGCTGCTGGCCATGCCGCAGGGCGGTCGCGAGCTGGGGCCGAACCCGGATAACGGGCGCATGATCGTCGCAAAGGACGGCCGCTACGGCCCGTACGTCACCGAGGTGGTCACCGACGACGAGAAGTCCGGCGTCGAGGTCAAGGCCGAGGGGATCGTGGCCGAGGAGCGCGCCGCGGAGGACGCCCAGCGCGCCGCCGAGGGCAAGCGCAAGAAGAACTGGGACACCAAGACCGCCGCGAACCAGAAGGCCAAGCGCATCGCGGAGATCGTCGAGGAAACGCTGAAGCCGAAGACGGCGTCGCTGTTCGCCTCGATGGAGCCGTCGACGGTGACGCTGGAGGAGGCGCTGAAGCTCCTGTCGCTGCCGCGCGAGGTCGGCGTCGACCCGTCCGACGGCGAGCTGATCACCGCGCAGAACGGCCGCTACGGCCCGTACCTGAAGAAGGGCTCCGACTCCCGCTCCCTGGCGTCGGAGGAGCAGCTGTTCTCGGTCACGCTCGACGAGGCCCGCCGCATCTACGCGGAGCCCAAGCGCCGTGGCCGCGCCGCCGCGAAGCCGCCGCTGAAGCAGCTGGGCGACAACGACGTCTCCGGCAAGCCGATGACCGTCAAGGACGGCCGCTTCGGCCCCTACGTCACCGATGGCACGACGAATGCGTCGCTGCGCAAGGGCGACAACCCCGAGACGCTCACCGACGCCCGCGCCAACGAGCTGCTGTCCGAGCGCCGCGCCAAGGAGGCCTCCACCGGTGGCCCGGGGGCGAAGAAGGCCGCCAAGCGCGCCACCAAGAAGTCGACGAAGAAGACGACGAAGAAGGCCAGCAAGAAGGCCGCCAAGAAGTCGTCGAAGAAGACCACGAAGAAGTCCACCAAGAAGTCCTAGCCTTCGAGGTCCGCAGCCGGTCCGGGTTCCTGCCCGGGCCGGCTTCTTCGTGCTTTCCGACGCCTGGCCCGCCGGATTGTCTTCCGCACCGTATCTCGCTGCGGCTGGCCGGGCTGGCCCCCGTTGCCGCTGCCGGAGTGCCTGCCGGGCCGGATCTTGCTGCGGCGGCGTCTGAAACTGCACATTTTTGCCGCCCTAAAAACCGCGACCTGGGCTTTTGTGGAGCGGTGGTATCACTTTGCGACGCCTCGGCGGGGAGGCCGTCCCGTCGTCAAGCAGGAAGCAGCGGGGAGCCGGTGCTGTCAGCGAGGTTGGTGGCGAAGTCGGCGCCGACGCAGGCCCGCCGCATCGCCCGCCGCATTGCCCGTCGCGTGTGAAGCGACCACAAAACGTTCGGCCGATTCGAGCCGACCTGGGCTTTTGTGTGGTGGTGGTAGTAGTTTGCGACGCCCCATCCGCCGCCGGATCCTCATCGGGATCAAGCTGGCCGAGCCGCGCCGGCCTTGGTGCGGCTACCTGGTTGGCCCGGGTTGCTGCCCGCCGCGGCGCTCGACGGGTTGCCTGCCGGGCGGATCGCACGGCGGCGGCGTATGAAACTGCACATTTTCGCCGCCCCAAAAATCGCGACCTGGGCTTTTGCGGAGCGGTGGTATCACTTTGCGACGGCCCGGGCGTTGCGACGGGTCGGCGGGGAGGCCGGGCCGTCGTAAAGCAAAAAGCAGCGGGCGGCCTACCTGCGCTCGAAGACGCCGAGGAGGGCGAGGAGGAGGGCGATCTCCGCAAGCCCCACGGCCCCGTACACCGGCTGCAGGACGTTGAACGCGGGGTAGACCAGCACCTCGACGAAAATCCAGATGGTCATGGCGAACCCGGCCACCGCCGCCGCCACCGGCCACAGTGCAGTACGCCGCAGGAGCGTCACGAACGCCCACAGATGGATCGCACCGATGAGCAACAGGCACAAGCCGGGGACGAAATAGGAATCGAACGGCGTCGCACGGATCGCCTCCGGGTCGATCCATTCGCCGCCGGGCCAGATCAACATGGGCACCCCGCCGGCGACGCAGGACACCACGCTGAACATCAGCAGGACCAGCAGCAGCGGGCGCCAGGGCCGCTCGTGCGCCACCGTCCCGCCGGTCATCAGGACCGGTCCGCCATCGTCGGCCGGATCGGCCGCGCCAACTGCGTCATGTGCGTGCGGCCGCGCAGCTCGACGGACTTCAGCGACGTCCAGCGGGACTGCTCGTCCTCGTTGGCCAGGCGCACCGTCGACGCGGTGGCCAGCACCTGCCCGGGAGTGTCCTTGGCCAGGTCAGTGAGGCGGGCGGCCTGGTTCACGGCGTCGCCGATGACGGTGTACTCGAAACGATCGTGCGCGCCGATGTGCCCGGCGACGACCCGGCCCGCGGCGACGCCGATGCCCGCCGACAGCTTCAGGTCGCGCAGCTCCTGGCGCAGCTCGCGGGCGGCGGCCAGGGCGTGGCCGGCGGTGTCGTCCAGCGGCAGCGGCGCACCGAAGACGGCCAGCGCCGCGTCGCCCTGGAACTTGTTGATGATCCCCTTGTTCCGGTGCACGCAGTCGACGACGTGCTCGAAGAACGCGTTGAGCTCGCGGACGACGACCTCCGGCGAGTTCTGCACGGCGAAGGTGGTCGACCCGATGACGTCGACGAACAGCACGGCCACGAGCCGGTCCTCGCCGCCCAGCGTCGGCTTCTCCTCCAGCGCCTTGCGCGCCACCTCCGAGCCGACGTAGCGGCCGAACAAGTCGCGGACGCGCTGGCGTTCCTGCAGCCCGCGCATCATCTCGTTGAAGCCGGCCTGCAGGACGCCCATCTCGGAGCCGTCGTAAATGGGCACGCGGGTGTCGATGTCGCCGCGGCGGACGCGATTGACCGCCCCGGTGAGGTCGCGGATGGGGTCGACGATGCTCATGGTCGCCAGCGTCGTGCCCACCCAGCCGGTCACCAGCGCCATCACGGCAAGCGCGACGATGGCGGGCAGGATGTCGCCGAGGTCGTCGGTGAAGTAGCCGAGGCGCTGGGCCAGCAGCAGAAGCAGGATGGCCACGACGGGCAGGCCGGAGGTCAGCAGCCACGTCTGCTGCAGCCGCTGCCCGATGGGCGGCTCCAGCGACGAGTCGGGCGCGCGGCGGGCCAGCGCTTCGGCGGCGACGGGCCGGACCAGGCGCTCGGCGATGAGGTACGTCATCAGCGCGACGATCGCCCCGCCGAACACCGACGCGATGACCACCACGACGCCGAGGCGCGGCGAATGCACCAGCGCGACGATGCCGAAGCCCAGCACGCCGATGCCCCAGATGATCGCGCCGAGAATCGCCTGGTAGACGGGGATGCGCATGATCAGGTAGCGCACGCGCCGGGGGTCGTGCTTCTCCGGGTGGCGCTGCCAGCGCAGAACGGGTTTGAACAGCATCCAGGTGGTGCCGATGCCGGCGGCCACCGCGGCGGCGAGGTACACCAGCAGGCCGACGAACGCGGGCCCGGGCAGTTCGGTGAATCCGGACAGGCCCTCGAGCGGCAGCAGCACGCCGAGGAACAGGCCGACGCCGACGGCGCCGATGAGGTTGCACAGGAACACCGCCGCCGCGTACGCGGGCCAGGGCGTGCTGCGCAGCCACCGGAGGTTCCTCCACAACCGTTGCATGCCGTCCACCTTATCGCCCCGGGCGGATGGGCGGGCAGGGCGTCCGGTTGCTTTGCGACGGTCCGATCCGCCGCGGCAGCTATCGTGGTCCGCATGGAACAGACCGGGGTTTTCGACCGCGTGACCGAAGCCGGCGGAGTGCGCGCGACGTTGGCGGCGGCTGCCCGTGCGGCGCGGGCGATTGCGGCGGCGGGGGAGGACCCGGCTGCGCGGGCGGCGGCGGACCCGAATGGGGCGATGACGCATTCGTGGCTGTTCACGGGCCCGCCGGGTTCGGGGCGGTCGATCGCGTCGCTGGCGTTCGCGCAGGCGCTGTTGTGCACGGACCCGGACGTGGTGGGGTGCGGGCGATGCCGGGGCTGTACGACGGTGGCGGCGGACACCCACGGCGATCTGATGAACGTGTCCACCGAAGGCTCGGTGATCCAGGTGAAGGTGGTGCGCTCCGAGGTGATCCCGTGGGCGCATCGCCGGCCGACGACGGCGCCGTGGCGCGTGGTGATCATCGAGGACGCCGACCGGCTCAACGATGAATCGGCCAATGCGCTGCTGAAGGCCGTGGAGGAGCCGCCGGAGCGCACGGTGTTCCTGCTGTGCGCGCCGACGACGGATCCGGCGGACTTCTCGGTGACGCTGCGGTCGCGCTGCCGCCACGTGTACGTGCCCACGCCGACGACGCAGGAGGTGGTGGCCGCGCTGCAGATGAACCGGCCGGAGCTCACCGCCGAGCAGGCTGAGTGGGCGGGGACCATTTCCAACGGCCACATCGGCCGTGCGATGGGGCTGGCCACCGACGAGGGCACGCGGGAGTGGCGGTCGCGGGCCCTGGATCTGGTGGAGGCCGTCTTCGACCCGGCCAATGCCTACCTGCGCAGCCGGGAGCTGGCCACGCAGGCGGAAAAGGAGGCCAAGCGCCGCAACGAGAAGAAGGACGAGGCGGAGCTGGAGCACCTGACCAATTCGTTGGGCATGGGCGCGAAGGGAAAGGGCGCGCAGGCCGCGACGCGCGGTTCGGCGGGCGTGATCAAGGAGCTGGAGGAGAACCAGAAGCGCCGCCGCAAGCGCACCGAGTTCGATCTGGTGGACATTGCGCTGATGGACATGGTGGGACTGCTTCGCGACGCACTGCTGGTCTCCTCCGGCATCCCCGCCGATGGAGGCGGCGCCGCTGTCGGAGGGGCCTCGGTCCCAACGCCCATCAATCCCGATCGCCGGCGCACGGCGGCGGAGTTGGCGCGGCGGGTCTCCCCGGAGGGCCTGGTGGCCAGCATCGACGCCGTCATGGACGCTCGCGAGGCCATGGCGCGCAATGTTCGTGCCACCGTCGCCCTCGACGGCATGATGGGCGCGATGCAATTGGCGTGCCGGGTGGGGCAGAGGTAGCGGTGGCCGTCGCAAAGCAATCGCGAAGTGGCCGGTAGGGGGCGGATTTTGGGGCGCGCGGGCGGTGCGTTAAGATTTCGGCGGTAACCACGCGTGCCGTGGCGACCACGCCGCCTTAGCTCAGTCGGTAGAGCGCTTCACTCGTAATGAAAAGGTCGCGAGTTCGATTCTCGCAGGCGGCTCCACCAAAACCCCAGGTCAACCACCCGGTTGGCCTGGGGTTTTCTCGATCTGCGGGGTAGGGGCTGAGGCGGGGCAAGGGATCAGAGGGGCGGCTACTCTTCGACGTCGCCGCCGCGGCGGCCCAAACGGCGCGTCTGCGCCAGGATGTCCTTCTCGATCCGCTGCATGGCGTGAACCTGTTCTTCGAGCATGGCTTCGGCTTCAGACCGGGTTCGAGCGGCATCGAATGCCTCGAAACGTTCGATCGCCTTCGCATCGGCTTGATCCTTCGTGATCCGCCCCGCGTCGTCGAGGACCGGAAAGTCGTTGAAGTCGATGAACTTGTCCGCCTGCTTCTCCCAATCGGACAGCGTCATCTGCTTGCGCTGTTCCGCCTGAAGCTGTGCGTAGTCGAGGAACATCGTGCTCAATCGGTTGAGGGTGCGCATCTCGCCTTCGAGCAGGTAGTTCTTGGCGACGGTGACGTCGCGCTTTCGAACCCTGGCCCCCTTGAAATTGGTTAGTCCCATGTTCGGCTCGCTCGGGTTGGCTCGGAGTACGAGGATCTCGGCAGCGGTTTGACCGGTGACCGCGAAGTGCAGTTTATTCTGAATCCGCCCGAAGAAGACGCGGTTTTGATCCTCCCCCTTCTGGTAGTCCACCGCGGTGGCGATGACGTCGAGGATCTGCGAGTAGAAGCGCGCTTCGGAGGCGCGAATGTCTCGAATCCGCTCGAGGAGTTCGTCGAAGTAGTCCAGGCCGCGGGGGTCCTTGAGCTTCTCGTCGTTCATGGCGAAGCCCTTGACGAGGTATTCCTTGAGGACTTCCGTCGCCCAGGATCGGAACTGCGCACCTCGGGGACCGCGGACGCGGTAGCCGACCGCCATGATTGCGTCGAGCTTGTAGTGGTCGAGCCGACGGCCCCCTTGACCTGGCTCCTTTCGGAATTTCCGAACGACCTCCGCCCGCTCGAGTTCGGCGGTGTTGAAAATCGTCCGAAGGTGCTCGCTGACCGACGATCGAGATACGTCGAAAAGCTCGGCGATTTCCGCCTGGGTCATCCAGACCGAGCCTTCGATCACTCGCAGGTGGACTTCGGTTCTGTCGTCGTCAGTGCGGTAGATGATGAATTCACCCGTGGAGGGGGAGCCGTCGGCCACTATCCCGTCCTTTCGTAGGCGCAGTACACGATCTATCCGTCGTTTTCCGACGAAGTGTCGTCGGTAGTCGCCCCCAGCATCAGCTGGGCATTTGAGGGGGCGGGAATGGGAAACAGGGCATGGACTTCCCGCCGTGCCGGTGGGGATTTCTTGCCTGGCTTCTCGGTTCGGGTGATCGAGATGTCGCAGAGGAGCCACCCGACGAAGTTCGGGTCCTTTTGCAGTAACCGGACCTTGCGCATGAGTTCCTTGCTTGCGTGATAGGCAAGGGACTTCTGCTTGGGGGACTTGAGGTAGATGACCTCTTCGGAGCCTTTCCATCCGTCGAGCTCGAGCGGGGCCTCGAGGTGTTCGGTGGTAATCCGGGGCACTTCCAATGCGTGGACGAGCGTGGTCACCCCGGAGCGCGTCACGTTGGCACGGGTGATGGATCGGCGCCGTTGGCGGATCGTGATCTCGGCGTCGATGTGCTCGTCTCGCATGGATTTCGCGGCGAGGTGAAGTGCCTCGCGAGCCGTCTTCGGTAACTCGTCGAGCGCGGTGGCATCTCCCTCGGAGGTGAGTGCCTCGACGACGGTGCGCAGAGCCTGATCGTCGAGGGTGGTCGGTGGATGGCTGAGATCGAAGCCATCTTCGCCTGTGGCGCCGACATCGGCTGCGTGGGCGGTAGTGCTCAGTTCGATGACGACGGATCCGGGGCTTACGGCCCCGACGAGGACGGGCTGGGCGTGCTCGCCGAGGCTAGTGCGATTCTTACGCTTGTCTTTGCGAATCTTGTCAGCAGCGTCTAATGCGACATGTCGGGTCGCTTCGGCGATTCCGGTGACGATGTTGCCCAGGGCGGTGGCATTCATCGAGTGGCCTTCGACCCCTTCGCCAATGAACCGGAACCGCGCGTGGGCCGTTGAAGGTGCCGTTTCGGATTCGTAGAGCTCGATGAGCTTGGTGTCGTCGGGGTTAACGGATCGGAGGATCTGCTCCAGGGTTTCCGCCGGTGCGCCGTTGGCGAGACTGTCGCGAAGGACTTCGATCAGCAGTTCACTATCGTCGAGGCCATCGGCAGATTTGCCTGCTTCCAACCACCGCTCAAGCTCGGCGCGCCACCCGCCGGGCTGCCGCTCGATGACGCTTCGGGCGTGCACGGCCATGTCGCGTTCGATGAGCTCGTCGAGGGAGAGATTTTGAGGGAACTCCTCGGGGTGGTCCTCAATGTACTGGAGGTGTTCGGCGAGGATACGCTCGGTCTCGTCAGGAGTAGCCATTGATGTTCACCTCCGCGTATCCGCGTCGTGGGTGTGGTTCGAGATCGTAGGACTCGGGTGGGATTGATCGACGGCGTAGCCACCAGTCATCCCAGTAGCCGCGGCCGACCAGGTTCTTCTCCTCCGCAGGGGTTGTGAGGTTCGTTCGCCGATGGTCGCGGGGAATGGGGTAAGCGTCGACGCGCACGTTCATACTACGGGCGAGGATATGCAGGCTGCGGGCATTGAGGAATTGCTGACGTGCGAGGTAGTACTCGTTGTCAATCAGCAACGACATGTCGACGTCGCCAGGTGAGTCCTTGTTGGTGAGGTAGCTGCCGCCGATCCATGCTGCATGAATGGGGGTCAGTTTCCCAACGGCCTCAAGGTACCGCTGTGCCTCGGAGAGAAGTACTTTCCGGTGGCCATTGAATGCCCAGGTTGTCTCGATTTCATCGAACGTCATCGGAAACCGTCCCGGGGGCAATGTCAGGTCAGGCTGAAGCACGAAACTCAAGGACCGCGTCATGGTTCAGTTCTCCTCGTCCGGCGTCTCGCGCCGCGTCGCTACGTACCCGGCGCACGTCTCATCGGTTCCGGCAACGATGATGTCCCGGAGCAGCTCCATGCATTTCCCGCCCGTGGTGGTGAGCATCTTCGCCACCCCTTCTCGTTGGTCTTCGGCGTCGACGAGGAGGCGGGGGTTGAGCAGGTCTATGTCGAGCTTGCTGATTTGAACCTCTCGCCGCGACATTCGCTGTCCGCCGAAAGGCCTCTTCGTGGTTGTGGGGGCGGTCATCCTCCGGACCTTTCGTGTTCGCTTTTCGAGGGCGCTATCGGCGGCTGTGGGTGATGTTGTTTTCCAACATCGAGCCGAGGCGGAGGATTGCAGCGAGGATGCCGCCGAGGATGACGACGACCAGGCCGATCGCCGTAGCTATGCCGGCTCCGGGAGTTCCGTTTAAGAGCTCGAGGATGCCGAAGGCGATCATCATCGCGCCGATGACCATCGTGAGGGTGGAGAGGACTTCGAGCCAACCGCCGGAGCGAAAGAAAGGCTTTCCGTTGGGGCTGGGGATCGGCATGGGCGGCGCCTGCGGCTGTAGGGGCTGCGGCGGGGCGGCCCATCCAGCAGTTTCGGGGCGTGGGGTGGGCTGTTCGGGACGGTTCGGGTTCGGGTTGGTCATGTTGTGGTCCTTTCGTGTTCTCCGCGCTGCTCCCGGGCCAGCTGCGGCGCCTCGGCCGGTATTTGGGGGATGGGCTAGTTCACCAACGCAATCATCGGGGTGCCGTCGTCGAAGACGGTGCAGGTGAACGAGACGCGTTCGGGCACGCCGTAGCCATTGACGAAGTCGGCGGTGCCCTTGTAGCCGTGCGTCGCTTCGGCGTACATCGGGACGTAGTCGGTCCTCTCGATCTCGAGGATCTCGGCCGCACTGGGGTACTTGGCACGTTCGATCACGGCCGCTTCGCACTCGGCCTTTTCCTGCTGTCCGGACCAGTAGAACGCGGCGCCGATGATTCCGCCGATGAGCACCACCGGCGCGACGAGGGCGATGGCCATTCTAGCGGCGAGGGGCCGCTCCTTTGTCAGCTGTGGTGCCGGCTCGGGTGTGGATAAGGCCCAGTCGTCGTTGCCGGTTCGGGCTCGGGGGCTCATGGTGCTTGCCTTTCGTGTTCTCCGCGCCACACGCGGATCAGGTGAGGGGTGACGTCGAGGGCGTGTGCCAGCCCCGCGACGGACGGGGAGATCAGTAGCAGCGTCGCGAACGCGTCAGCGCGCCGCTCGGCTTTGCCGTCCAGCGAATCGAAGCCTGACCGGACGTCGCGGTGGTGGTCGTGGCCGAGCTCATGCGCCAGGACGCATCGCCGGGTCACACGGTCGAGGCCGAATCGCAGGATTATCTGCTGTCGCTCGGGCACCCACAGTCCGTGTGGCCAACCGTCATCGAGCGGCACCTCGTCGACGCGCCGCCCCATGCCGGCGGCCAGTAGGTCAGGGACATCGTGCAGCACGGTGCTCCTTCCGGGGCTGAGGCGGCTTGTTGGGGCGACGGGGTGTCAGTGTTCGGGGCTAAATCATCTCCTGGGCCATGTGCACGCCGGCACCGTCTTCGACGACGACCCAGTCGATGCCCTTGACGCGTTCGTCGTCGCTGAAGCGAACCAGATTGGCGATGGCCGGCGCGGCGCGGTCAGCAAGATCCTGGTCAGCTTCGCGATTGACCTGCAGACGGACGTGCAGACGATCGCCCTTACGCTCGACCCCGTTGACGTATCCGCCCCACAGGCTCGGATCCGTCATGAGGATCTCGGTGAACGACTCGACGGCGAACTGCTCGCGCAGCCAATCTTCTTCGGGGTTCGCACTGGCGGGATCGGATTCCGTCGGTGAGGGCTCTTCGCTGTTCGGGACGGCCGTGGCCGAGGTGGTCTTTTCCTTCTCCTCGGTTTCCCGCTCCTGCTCCATCGACTTCGATGCTTCCTCGGCGCGACTGGACTCAGCCTCACGGGATTTCTCGGCTTCCCGCTCGATCGAGCGTTCAACTGAGGCGGCCTCGCGCTGGGCCTTTTCTTCGGGGCTGGCCGTCATCTCGGCGATAAAGCCGATTCCCAGGAGAACGACGATGGTGATGAACCACCAGCGTTTCCAGATGGGCTTTTTCGGCTTTTGCGGCTTCGCAGGGCGAGCGGCCGTCGGCCGCTCGATTCCGGGCTGGCCATACGGGTTCTCGTACTTCACGGTGCTGGTTCCTCTCTTAAAAGTTCCACTCGTTAACATTCAATCTCAGGGAAAACTCCGACGTCTCTTCGGGGTCAAAGAGTGGGGCTATCTTCCTCAATCGGGTCCGTCTGCGGATGCGCCGCATTTAGGTTCGGGTCGATTCCCGCAGTCGGATCGTCATCATCCACCACGTTCCGGATCGAACGGACTCCACTGTTCGAATCGCACCGGGCCGCCAGGTCACTGACCTTGGCAATTGTGGAATCTTCGAACGGGCTCGCGTCACCATCTGCCGAATTCTGCTCGTCCAGGAGGTCGAAAAGCGAGTTTGTCACGAGGGCGCGGCGCGTCGTGGGACGTCGTCGGGAAGCCGGTCGTTGGCGGCGCGGCGCACGACATCGGCGATGGCACCGTTCTTGCCGACGATTCCCCGCATGCTCTGGCGAAGCGACGCTAAGTCGCCGACGTCGGTAGCCCCCGCAAAAGTGGGGCCGATCCCAGCGGCCGCACGAGTTAAGCATGTGGGTCCCGGAACTGCTCGATCGCGTCGGAATCGTAGTCATCGAGCCGTCGCCCACGTTGACCTGGCTCCTTTCGGAAATTCCGAACAACCTCTGCGAGCTCAGTTTGAACTCTTTGGAGTCCTTTAAGAGTTCGGTCCCTGGTCAGTTAGCCGTCGGCGTAGATCTTCTTGAGATGGATGCTCGCCGCCGACGACCCGGATACGCCGAAACCCGCCGCCCCAGGGGAGGGGACGGCGGGTTCTTCGGAGACGCTGTGCAGGCCGCTCAGGGGTGCGTGCCCGCGCCGAGGTGGTTTAGGCCTCGTCGTGCTTCAGCTTCAGCAGATCGCGGTCCTCGAGGTTCTTCGGCAGCATCAGCAGCGCGATGAACGCCGGGATGGTCAGGCCGATGAGGTAGATGGAGATCATCCAGGCCTGGCCGGTGGAGTCGAGGATCATCTGGGAGATCATCGGGGCGAACGCGCCGCCGAGGATCGCGCCGAGGGCGTAGGCGATGGAGACGCCGGAGTAGCGCACGTCGGCGGGGAACATCTCGGCGTACATGGCCGGCTGCGGGCCGAGCGTCAGCGCCAGCGGCAGCGACAGCAGGGCGATGGCCAGGATGTAGAGCATGGCGTTGCCGGAGTCGATGAGCAGCCACATGATCGCCTCGACGAGCACCAGCAGCACGTAGCCGATGATGAACGTGTTGCGGCGGCCGATCTTGTCGGACCAGGCGCCGGCGATGAACATGAAGATGGTCCACAGGATGCCGCCGACCAGGGTGCCGGTCCACGCGACGGCGGGCGACAGCCCCAGCGTCTTCTGCGCGTAGGAACCGAGGAAGGCGATGACCAGGTAACCGGCGGCCTGCTGGGCGGCGAAGATCAGCGCGCCCTGGATGACCTTGCCCCAGTGCTTCTTGAACAGCAGCGGCAGCGGCGCGGAGCGCTCGGCGGACTCGGCCTGCATGGCCTGGAACACCGGCGACTCGTCGACGAGGCGGCGGATGGCGTAGCCGATGACGACGAGCACGACGGACATCAGGAACGGGATGCGCCAGCCCCACTCGAGGTAGTTCTCGGTGCCGACGATGCCCATGGTGACGAGCATGACCGTGGTGGCCAGCGTCAGGCCCAGCGGGACGCCGGACTGCGGGAAGGCGCCGAAGAAGCCGCGGCGGTGGTCCGGGGCGTACTCCACGGACATCAGCGCCGCGCCGCCCCACTCGCCGCCGGCGGAGATGCCCTGCATGATGCGCAGGAGGATCAGCAGGATGGGTGCGGCGATGCCGATGGTGTCGTACGTCGGCAGCACGCCGATGAGGAACGTGGCCACGCCCATGCCGATGAGGGTGAACACGAGGATCATCTTGCGGCCGTAGGTGTCGCCGAGGTGGCCGGCGATGACGGCGCCCAGCGGGCGGAACAGGAAGGAGATGCCCAGGGTCGCCCAGGCGATGATCTGCGCGAACTGCGCGTTGTCCTGCGCGGCCGGCTCGAGGTAGAGCGGGGCCAGCACGATGCCGGCGGCCTGCGCGTAAATGAGGAAGTCGTACCACTCGATGGTGGTGCCGATGAGCGTGCCCGAAAGGACGCGCTTGCGCTGCTTCGGGTCAGCGGCGATGAGTGACGTGGTCATTGGGTCTCCGGTTTTCGGATTCGTTCTGGCGCGGTTATCGGCCCGGGCGGCGGATGCGCGTCGCGAGCGGATCGTATTTTTGCACAGTGCCCCGTCACCCGGCAGCTCGTTTGGTTTCCGGATGAATCGGGGATTCCGGCGGCGGGGGTGGCCATTTCCGGTGTTTGCTTGACCCCGCGGCGGTGCCGTCCGGGGTGATTTCGGGCGAGTCGGGCATCGTCACAGGTGCCGGGGGTGCTCACTGGGGGTAATTCAGCTGCTTTCCGACGGGGGCACCCGTTCGGCCCCGTTCCCATTACCTGCGGGGATCCCCGGATGTCCTACGTCGAATAAGTACATAAGTGTGCGCCACCAATGATTTTCGCAGCGGCAAAAGAGGGGCCTGAGTGGCTGCTGTGACGCAAGTAATGCCGACGATCACGGATTGGCAACGGTCTGATTGCGGGCCGGTCTGGGCTGGGCTCCCGATGGTCGGCGGGGGTGGCATTCAGGCACCCCATTGCGGGGGTGGAGAATCGCGTGCGGCACCCGAACGTGCCCGAATCCACGGGAAAAACTCAGCGGCCCGGGACCCGGTCGGTGGCCCAGCGCTCAATGGGCCGACCGCGCAGGGGTGAGGCCACCCGGCGGCTACCGGTTCCGCCGCCGTCGATTGCGCACCGGGGCGACCACGGGGCCATCGGGGCGGTGGAGGATCTCCACGTTCGCGCCGTAGACCGCGGCGATCCGGTCGGCGGTGAGGATCTCGTCGGGGGCGCCGATGCAGGACAGCGAGCCGTCGTGAAGCAAAGCCACCCGGTCCCCGTGCTGGCCCGCCAGCGTCAGATCGTGCATCGCCGCGACGACGGTGAGGCCGTGCCGCGCGCGGACCTCCTCCACGAGCTCCAGGACGTCCTGGGCGTGACCGATGTCGAGGGCCGACGTCGGCTCGTCGAGCAGCAGGATCGACGGCTCCTGCGCCAGCGCACGGGCCAGCGTCACCCGCTGGCGCTCGCCGCCCGACAGCTCGGCGACGGGGCGGTCGGCGAAGCGGGTCAGGTTGAGGGTCTCCAGGCTCGCGTCGGTGACGGAGAAATCATCCGCCTCGAACGCCCCGCCATGCGGGTGGCGCCCCAGGTGGACGTACTCGCGCACGCGCATGCCCTCCGGGATCACCGGCACCTGCGGCATCAGCGCCACCGTGCGCGCCAGCTCGCGGCGGCGGCGCGTCGCGGCGGGGGACATCGACCGCAGCGAGTGCCACGGCCCTGACCCGCCGACGATGTCGTGGCCGGCCAGCGTGATCGTGCCGGCCGAGGGATCGAGCACCTGCGCCAGCGAATGCAGCAGCGTCGACTTGCCGCAGCCGTTGGGCCCCGCCAGCGTCAGCCAGCCGCCCGCCGGCACCGAGAAGGACACCCCGGCCACCGCATCGCGCCCGGCGCCGTCGTAGCGCACCCTGACGTCGCGGCACCGGAGGGCGTCGATGGCCCGCTCTTCGGCGGCGACGCGGGAGCGCACGGGATCGGTCATGCCCCGGCCCTCCCCACGCGGCTGAACCGCCGCAGTATGAACAGGAAGAACGGCGCGCCGACGGCGGCGGTGACCACGCCGACCGGCAGCTCCGACGGCGCGAGCACCGTCCGGGCGATGGTGTCGGCCAGCAGCAGGAAAATGGCGCCCCAGATCAGCGTCAGCGGCAGCAGCAGCCTGTGCCCCGGCCCCACCACCAGCCGCAGCGCGTGCGGGACGATGATGCCCACGAACCCGATCAGTCCGGAGACGCTGACCACCGCGGCGGTGCCCAGCGTCGCCACCGCCACCAGCGCCAGCCGCGCCGTCGCCGGATCGACGCCGAGGGTGCGGGCCTCCATGTCGCCGACGGTCATGACGTCGAGCACCCGCGCTGCACCGAGGATGGCCACCCAGCACAGCACCGCCGGCACGAGCACCAGCGCCACCGACCCCCACCGGGTGACGCCCAAGTTGCCGAGCATCCACGAGTACACCCGCTGGATCGTGTCGATGTTGCGCTGCTGGATGAACGTCTGCGCCGCATTGGCGAACGCCGCCACGGCCACGCCGGCCAGCACCACCACGGTCGCCGACGCGCCGTGCCCGACGCCGCGGCTGACCATGTACGTTGCGCTGACCGCCGCCACGCCGCCGACGAACGCCGCCACGACGACGCTCGCCCCGCCCGCGCCGAATCCGACCGCGGCGCCGGCGACGACGGCCACCGTCACGCCGAGCCCGGCCCCGGAGGACACGCCCAGCAGGTACGGGTCGGCCAGCGGATTGCGGAACACCGCCTGGTACGCCGCCCCCGCGATGGCCAGCGTCGCGCCGACGACGATGCCCATGGCCACCCGCGGCAGGCGGATGTCCCACAGGATCGCGTGATCGCGGGCGGCGAGGTCGCCGACGCCGATGAGCTCGCGGGCGACGTCGGCGGGCGGCAGCCGCACCGCGCCGGTGAACATGGACAGCAGCGCCGCGCCGAGCAGCACCAGCAGGGACACGGCGATGGCGGCCAGGGCGGGCGGCCGCTTTACGACGCGCTGGCGCTGCTCCCCGGTCATCGTCGTCATCGTGGGCACCGCTCGATCGGTCAGGCGCCCGCCGCGGCGGGGATCTGCGCGCCGCGCAGCGCCTCGGCGATGGACTCGAAGAACTTCGGCAGGCGCGGGCCCCAGCGCGACGCCAGGTCCTCGTCGAGCGCGGTGATGTTGCCGTCGCGCACGGCGGTGATCTGGTCCCAGCCCGGGCGCGCGGCGACGTCGTCGGCGGTCATCGACTCGGAGGTCGCGTTGGCCAGGAAGATCAGGTCCGGATCGGCCTCGACGATCGCCTCGGCGCTCAGCTGCGGGTAGTCCGAATCGCCGGTGGCGATCGACGACAGCCCGAACTCCGAGTACACCGCGCCGAGGAAGGTCGCGTCGGTGACGGAGTAATGGTCGGACGACACCTCGTGGTAGTACGTCAGCCCCGCATCGCGCAGCTCGGCGGGGATGGAATCGACCGCCGCGCGGATGTCGGCGGACATGTCCTTGACCACCTCGGCCGCGTCGCCGACGTGGCCGGTTTCCGCGCCGAGGGTTTCGATCTGCGAGTACGCGCCGTCCAGGTCGGTCGCCGCCGGCAGGACCAGCACCGGCACGTCCGCCGCCTCCATGCCCTGCATCAGCGAATCGTCCTCGGTGGACACGACCACCAGATCCGGGTCATGCGACAGGATCGACTCCACGTTGGGGCGGTGGCCGTCCAGGCCGTCGACGACCGGGGCCTCGGCCGGGTAATAGGAGAACTTGTCCACCGCGACGACCTGGTCGCCGGCGCCGATGGCGAACAGCGACTCCGTGGCCGTCGGCGACAGGCTGACGATGCGCTCCGGGCGTTCGCCGCCGGCACCTGCACCTGCACCGGCTGCGTCGCCGGCTCCGTCGGTGGCACCGTCGCCGGCGCAGGCGCCGAGCGCCAGGGCGGACACCATCACACCGGCCAGGCCGGCGATCAGGTTCCGGGATCGGGATCGTGAGAACATGGGGCTCCTCGGAAGAATCGGGCGTGAAAAAGCCGCCGCGGGGTTTCCGGGATTGGTCAGGTGATCGCCGGGTGCGGTCGTCGTCAAGCTTAGCCAAGCCGGCCACCGCCCAGGCGCGGGGGGATCGGCGCCCCGCAACCCCGATCGGGGCGGGCCGGCGACCGTTCGCGGCCAAATTGCGATGCAGTGGGCGGGCGGTCGTAAAGTGTGCCGCATGTCACGCAACGAAGGAGCGGCCGCGCGCCGCAGCCCCATGCCGCCTTGGCTCCTGGTCGCCGTCGCCGTGTTCGCGGTGGCCTGGGGAGGCAACCAGTTCACGCCGCTGATGGTCATGTACCGGCTCAACGGCGACCTTGACCTGGTCTTCGTTGACCTTCTCCTTTTCATCTACGCCCTGGGCATCGCCCCGGCGCTGCTCATCTCCGGCCCGCTGTCCGACCGCATCGGCCGCAAGCCCGTCATGCTCGCGTCGCCGGTGTTCTCCATCATCGGGTCGGTGCTCATCGCCGCCGGCGAGACGACCGGCCCGCTGCTGCTCATCGGCCGCGCGCTGTCGGGCGTCGGCGTGGGCATCGCCATGGCCGTCGGCGGGTCGTGGGTCAAGGAGCTGTCGCACGAGCGGTTCGACCCCACCGCCAAGTCCACCTCGGGCGCCAAGCGCCAGTCGATGGCGCTGACCCTGGGCTTCGGCATCGGCGCCGGCATCGCGGGGTCGCTGGCCCAGTTCGCCCCGCTGCCGGGCCAGCTGCCGTACATCCTGCACATCATCCTCACCGTGCCCACGATCATCGCCATGATGGTCGTCCCCGAAACCCGCCAGTCGCCCCACCTGGCCGGAGGCTCCCGCGAGTCGATCTGGCAGTCGCTGCGCACGCCGTCGGTGAAGAGCCCCCGGTTCCTGCTGGTCGCGGCCATGGTCGCGCCGTGGGTGTTCGGCGCGGCGGGCGTGGCCTACGCGATCATCCCGACGCTGATGCAGCAGGAGGTCGGCCAGCCCGTCTTCTTCTCGGCGCTGGTGACGTTCTTCGCGCTGCTGTTCGGCTTCGGCATCCAGCAGTTCGGGCCGCGCATCGCGTCGGAGACGTCGGCGCGCGGGTCGCTGGTGGCCATGGGCATCGTCGTCGCGGGCATGGGCCTGGCCATGTGGATGTCGGCGTCGCCGACGATCGTCAGCGCCGTCATCGCCGCGATCGTGCTGGGCATGGGCTACGGCCTGTGCATGTTCACGGGCCTCAACGAGGTCCAGCGCATCGCCGGCCCGCGCGACCTCGCCGGCCTGACCGGCATCTTCTACTGCCTCACCTACATCGGCTTCGCGTTCCCGGCGATCCTGACCAAGCTGTCCGAGTCCGTCGAGTGGATGACGTACCCCGTCATGCTCGGCGCCGGCATGGTCATCGCGGTGGGCATGGCGGCGGTCATCGCGGCCAATTCGCGGCGCGGGCTTCCTGCTTGACGACGCCGACGCGGCTGCCGCAGGAGCGTCGTAAAGCACCCGCCGTGGGCGTACCATGCGGTGCATGACCGCCGAATCTGCAGAGACGACCGCCACCACCGCCTTCCCGCCCAGCCGCGCGCTGGTGACCGGCGGTGCGGGGTTCATCGGCTCGACGCTGGTCGACCGGCTGCTGGCCGACGGGCACTCGGTGGCCGTCGTCGACGACCTGTCGCACGGCAAGCTGGCCAACCTCGACGGCGCGCGGGCGACCGGCGCGGACAGGTTCGAGTTCATCGAGGCCGACGTCCTCGGCGCCGACTGGGACGAGCTGCTCGAGCGCGTGCGGCCCGAGGTCATCTTCCACCTGGCCGCGCAGATCGACGTCCGCGAATCCGTCGCCGACCCGGTCCACGATGCGGAGCTGAACATCATCGGCACCATCCGCATCGCCGACGCCGCGCGGCGCCATGGCGTGCGCAAGATCGTGTTCACGTCCTCCGGCGGGTCGATCTACGGCACCCCGGATTCCTTCCCAGTCGGCGAGGACCAGGACGTCCGCCCGCTGAGCCCGTACGCCGCGTCGAAGTCGGCCGCCGAGCAGTACCTGAACATGTTCCGCCGACTGCACGGCCTGGATTGCTCGCACATCGCGCCGGCGAATGTGTACGGGCCGCGGCAGGATCCGCACGGCGAGGCCGGCGTCGTGGCGATCTTCGCCCAGCGCCTGCTCGCCGGCGAGGGCACCCGCGTGTTCGGCGACGGCGGCAACACCCGCGACTACGTCTTCGTCGGCGACGTCGTCGACGCCTTCGTGCGCGCGGCGGGCACGGCGGGGTCGGGGATGCGGTTCAACATCGGCACCGGCGTGGAGACGTCCGATCGCCGCCTGCATTCCCTCGTCGCCGAGGCCGCCGACGCCGCCGACGACCCCGAGCACGCCCCCGCCCGCCAGGGCGATGTGCCCAGGTCCGCGCTGGATCCGTCGCGGGCGCGCGAGGTGCTGGGCTGGGAGCCGGGCGTCGACATCGCCGAGGGCGTCCGCCGTACCGTCGACTACTTCCGCGGGTAGGCGGGCGGCGGGGGCCGGACGGGGCCGCGATCGGCCCGGCGCCACGCAGGGTGCGTGACGACGGGCCGGCGAGAAGCGTCGCAAACTACTACCACCGCCGGACAAAAGCCCAGGTCGGCTTTCAGTGGCGAATCGTTTTGTGGTCGCTTCACACCATTGGGTGGCGTGGGTGTGCGATCGGCCCGTCGTAAAGCAATCCAGACCGGCCCGCACTGCCGATCCCCGCGCCAGTCCGGCCCGCACAGCTGCTTCCCGTCCGGCCCGGCCCGATCGGGCCCGTCGCCGGCCTGAATTGCGGGCATCGCGGCCCCGAATTCGCCCAGCGCAGCCACACGCTGGGTGAACGCCGGTATAACCCCAGGACGGAGAATCGTATGGCTGCAATATGCAACTAACTCCCGGGCGCGGGCGCGTGGGTGCGGGACGGGAACGGCCCGGCGCCACGCGGAGTGCGTGACGACGGGCCGGCCGGGGAGTCGAGCAATGAAGTTGTGGGCAGCCGCGCAATAGTAGTGAGCGGCCGAGGAAGGCCGGGCGATGAAATTGCGTGGAGCGGCGGGGGCTACTGCTGGGCGCGCTCGGCCTTCATCAGCTCCAGCTCGATGGTGTCGCGGAAGTTCTGCTCCGGCAGCGCACCGGAGATCGGGGTGGTGCCGATGACGAACTGCGGGGTGCCCTGCACGCCGATGCTCTGCGCGTAGGACGTCGACTCCTGCACGGCCTTCTCCCAGGTGCCGTCGTCGAGCTGCTTCTGGAAAAGCTCCATGTCCTCGACGCCGGCGGCGCGGGCGGCGTCGGCGAGCTCCTCGACGGTGAACTCCGGATGCCCGTTGCCCTTGGCCACGGCGGCATCGAAGATGGCCTTCTGGAACTCCCAGAACTTGCCCTGCGCCGCCGCCGCACGACCCGCCTGGGCCGCCTGCGCCGCGGCACCCGAGGCCGCCGAGTCATTCCACTCGATCCGGACCAGTCCCGAATCGACGTAGTCGGCGACGAGATTCGGCTGCGTCTCCACCGCGTAGCGCGCGCAGAAGGGGCACTCGAAGTCGGAGAAGAGGGTCATCACCACGGGCGCGTCCACGGCACCGAGGGCGAACGGGTCCGCCTCGTCGCGGCGGTGGACCTCGGAAATGTCCTCCATCGTCGCGATCGCCGCGCCCGCTCGGGGGCCGACGATGCCGGCGTCGTACGTGCCGTCCTCCTTGGCCACGGGGCCGCCGTCATTGGAGCCGGCGGACGCCCCGGCGAGATTCACGCCGTCGTTGCCGCCGCCGCCCGGGCCGAATCGGTCGCCGGCGATGAACGCCAGGCCGCCGATCAGCAGCAACAGCGCGGCGAACCACACCCACAACGCCGGCGGGACGGTCTTCATGGACCGAGTATCGGCGGGCTGGTCATTGGCAGCGTCAGTGTCGGCGGCCTCGGCATCGGCGGCCTCGGCATCGGCGGCCGCGGCATCCGCAGCATTCGCATCGGTCGCCTCAGCGTCGGCCGGGTCGACAGGCTCGGAGCCGTCGCCCACGACGGCGCGGACGTCGGAGTTGGCGTCGACGTGGCCTTCGGCGGGCGCTTCGCCCGGCTCCTGGCCCCACCCCAGTTCGGTGGGCTCGTCGGGCGTGCGGGGGTCGGCGTCGTCGGGTCGCGTCATGGCGACCATTGTGCAGGGTGGGGTGGGGGAGGGGTGAACCGGGGCGTCGTCAAGCGGAATACGCTCAGCGTTCGGCGGGCTCCGAGTCGGGGGTCACCGCAGTCTGCAGGGCCACCGCGCGCGCCAACCGGGCGTAGCGAAGCTCCTGCTCGCGGAAACGGATGTACGAGCTCACCGTGGTGAACACGAACGCCAGCACCAGCATGTACAGCAGCAGGTCCGTGCCGCGGGACACGCCGACCCAGTTGGCCACGACGGTCAGGTCGTCGGGGCGCACGATGGCCCACACGCACGCGGCGAGGAACAGCAGGAACCCCAGCTTCACCCCGGCCTTCGCCCGCGCCTTGCGGCGGTTGGACACGAAGTACCAGACCAGGGCGACCATCGCCGCCAGCAGCAGGATCTGGATGATCGTCGCGGTCACGGCAGCCTCCTGGCGATGAGCGAGTCGGAGAGGATGTTGACGCCGTTGAACAGCGACTGCCCCTTCGACATGGAGTATTCGGTGTACAGGATGTCGACGGGCTGCTCGGCGACGCGCCAGTCGCGCTCGTCCATGAGGTTGACGAACTCGGAGGCGTGGCTCATGCCGTTCATGCGCAGGTCCGTCTGCTCGGCGACGGTGCGGTTGAACGCGCGCAGCCCGTTGTGCGCGTCGGTCAGCCCCAGGCGGCGGGTCTTCGCCGACAGCGCCACGACCGTCTTGAGCACGATGCGCTTGATCAGCGGCACCTGGTCCTCGTCCGACTTGGGCCGCCCGAAGCGCGTGCCGACGACGATGTCCACCGGCTCGGTCCGCAGCCTGCGCACCATCGCCACGACGTCCTTGACCTGGTGCTGGCCGTCGGCGTCGAAGGTGACGAAGTACTCCGCGCCGGCCTGCGCCCGCGCGTACTCGATGCCGGTCTGGATCGCCGCGCCCTGGCCCAGGTTCACGGGGTGGTTGACCAGGTGCGCGCCGGCGGCGTGGATCTCCGCCGCCGACTCGTCGCGCGAGCCGTCGTTGACGGCGACGATGTTGGGGAACGTCTGCAGGGCGTTTTCCAGCACGCCGCGGATGACGGTGGCCTCGTTGAAGCAGGGGACGATGAGCCAGGTGTCGGCGAACTCGCCCGGGTGGGGGCGGTCGGCGGCGGTCCCGTCATCGAGGGGGGCTGCGTTGTGGTCCATGATGGGGCTCATCGTAGCGGGTGGCCGGGGTTATCGGCTGTGGCACGCTGGGCGGGGCGCGGGGGTTTCCGGGTGTGTCACCTGCGACGGTGGAACAGGGTGCGGTAGGCGCGGCCGAGCAGCCCGGTGGGCAGGGCGCGGAACGCCGAGCGGGCGGCGAGGTTGAACGCGGCGCGCGGCCGGGACACCAGGCCCAGTTCGACGAGGGTGTCCTGCATGCGCTTTTCCGACGCGAAGATGCCGGTGGCGCGCCGCCGGTCGAGCATCCCGGTCGTGCGGAATCGCGTCAGCGGCTCGGGCAGGTTCACGAACCGCGCGCCGTCGGCCAGCAGCCGCGCCCACAGGTCGTAGTCCTCCATGTACGGCGCGTTGCGGTAGCCGCCGACCCCGCGCACCCGCGCCGTGCGGAACATGACGGAGGGGTGGTTGACCGGCGAATTGATCCGCGCGTACTTCGCGATCGCCTCGTGGCTTGCCGGCAGCGCGCGGATCCCGGTGACCTCGCCGCCGCGGTCGTCGTCGAACTCGGCCACCGCGGTGCCGATGACATCGGGGCTGTTGCTTGGCTCGTTTTTGCTTAACGACGCCCCGGCGTTCCCCTCCGCCACCCGCAGCTGCTCCTCGAAGCGCGTGGGCTCGGCGATGTCGTCGGAGTCGAGGCGGGCGCACCATCGCTCGCCGATGAGTTCCAGCCCCGTCTGCGATGCGGGCCCGGAGCCGCGGTTGTCCGGCTGCGGCCGGTAGTCCAGTTCGGGGTGGGCGGCGGCGTGGCGGGCGATGACCTCGTCGAGGCCCGGGGTCAGCGGGCCATCGCCGATGAGCACGACGCGGCGCGCCGGGACGGTCTGGGCCCACAGGGACTCCAGCGCTTCGTCGAGGTGGGCGGGATCGACGCGGTGGTAGACGGTCATGAGCACCGCGAGATCGGGGCGTTCGGCGTGGTCGGGGCGCGGTTCGGTCACGGCTTCACCATATCGGGGCCAGCGACGGCGCCGGGACCGGCGCCGTGGCCGGTGACGGTGCCGGTGCCGGGCGCCGCCGGTGCGCCGTCCGGCACGACGGCCTTGAGCACCACCAGGTGGAAGATCACGCCGAGCGTCGGGCCGACCACCAGCGCGAGCACGCTGCGCAGTTCCAGGGTGCCGGGGCCGAAGAGCACGGCGGTGGCAACGATCGTCGCCAGCAGCCACCCGAGCAGGTACGCGCGGTGGCGGCCGACGGCCAGGGTGACGGCGCCGGTGACCATGAGCACCGCGGTGAACGTGGCGCCCAGCGTCAGGCCGGCCAGGGTGCGGCCGGGCACGAAGTAGTCGGGCTTGAGAATGGCCTCCAGGATCCACGGCCCGATCAGCCACGCCAGCGCCGAGCCGAATAGTCCGAAGGCGAACAGCGCGCCCAGCGGCTTGGCCAGCGCGGCCAGCGGCCCGCCGTCGCGGTGGACGAAGTGAACGATGATGGCGTTCTGGAACTTCTCCAGCGGCATGAGCAGCGGCGCGCGCGTCAGCGTCACCGCGTAGGCGATGCCCGCCGCGGTCACCGCGCCCAGCGCCCCGGCGCCGTGGTCGGCGCTGATCTTGACCAGCGTGGGAAAGCCCGTCACCAGCACGGCCGAGGCGCCGGCGGCGCCCATGGCGGTGATCATCAGCGGGATGAAGCGGCGCACCGGCACGTCGGCGCGCAGCGCCATCGCCCGGCGGGTGGCCGGCGACACCGCGGCCAGCAGCAGCCAGCTGGCCGTGCCGATCACCGTGATCCACAGCCACGCGCCCAGCCCCCACCCGAACCACCAGGCCAGTGCGGCGGGCCCGACGCGGACGACGATGTCCAGGATGATCAGCGCCGCATACTGCCCCCACAGCTTCGCGCCGGACAGCACGCCGGACACGGTGGCCTGCATGGCGTACATGGCCAGGCCGCCGGCCATGAGCAGCACCGCGAGCACGTGATCGTCGTGGACGACCAGGTCGACCCACAACGGCCCGGACGCCGCGAACAGAGCAAACGTCACCGCCGCGACTCCCGCGGCGACGGCCATCGGCCGGGCGCGGATCACGGGCCCGTCGCCGCCGGGTGCGGGGCGGGCGGAGGGGGACGCCGGGACGTCGTCAAGCGAGGCCCCGCCCCCGGGCCGCAGCGACGAGCCCACCGCGCGCGTGGTCTCCTGCATCAGCCCGCCGAGCACGCCCGTCATGGCGAAAAACAGGCCCCAATAGGCCACGAACTGGATGTTGACGTCCGTGGCCAGCCCCCACGCCGACAGGAACAGGATGGCGAAACTGCCGGCGGCGGCGACGAGCGTCGCCAGGGTCAGCCACTTCACGGGCGCGCCGCCGGGTCGACGGGGAACGGCGGCAGCTCGGCGCGGCCGACCCACTCGTCGAAGATCGCGTCGAGGTGCGAGGTGGTGATGCCCCGCTCCCGGCAGAAGCGGTTGGCCAGCGCGCGGAAATCGACGGCGTCGACGACGGAATGGCGGTTCTTCGCCGTCCACGTGCGCACGAACTCGAAGAACGCCTCATCGCCGAAGAGCAGCCGCAGCGCGTGGACGGTGATGGCGCCGCGCTTGTACAGGCGGTCGTCGAACATGTCGACGGGGCCCGGGTCCGCGATGCGCAGGTCCTGGGGCTTGGCGACGAGCTGGTCGTAATGCTCCTTCGCCGACTCCTCCGCGGTGGGGCCGCCGTTTTCCTCCGCCCAGATCCACTCGGAGTAGCAGGCGAAGCCTTCGTTGAGCCAGATGTCGCGCCACTGCGACAGGCCCACGGAGTTGCCGAACCACTGGTGGGACAGCTCGTGGGCGATCAGCCGGTTCCACGTGTCCTTCCCGTCGGCGTGGTTGGCGCCGAAGATGGACAGGCCCTGGGCCTCGAGGGGGATTTCCAGGTTGTCCTCGACGATGACCACGCGGTAGTCGGGGAAGGGGTACTCGCCGAACAGTCGGGCGTAGACCTCGAGCATCTTCCCCTGGTCGCGGAAGTCGTGCTTGACGCGCTGGACCAGGTGCATCGGGGCGTAGGCGATGACGGGCGCGACCTCGCACGGCAGCTCGACCCGGGAGTACTGCCCGATTTGGATGGTGACCAGGTAGGAGGCCATCGGCTCGGCGGAGGTGAACGTCCACCGGCGGCGCGACCCGCCGACCTTCTGCGGCGTCGACGGGCGGCCGGTGGCCACGACGGTGTACGGCGCGTCGCAGGTCACGGCGATGTCGTAGCGGGCCTTGGTCTCCGGGTCGTCGTCGCAGGGGAACCAGCTGGCGGCGCCGATGGGCTGCGAGGCGATGAGCGACCCGTTGGTCAGCTCCTCCCAGCCCAGCTCGCCCCACTTCGACTTCACCGGCCCCGGGTTGCCGGAGTACCGCACCGTCAGGTTCAGGGTCTCCTCCGGCTCGAGCATCCGGTCGAAGGTCACGCGCAGCTTCCGCCCGGACTGGCGCCAGCGGGCGACGCCGAGCTCCGAGTTGCGCACGTCGGTGTCCGCGTCGACGGAATCGACGCCGAGGACGTCGGCGAAGTCCAGCGTCAGTCCCTCGATGTACGCGTTGACCTCGATGTGCAGCACGGCCGTCGCCTTCAGGCGGTTCGGGCCGACGCGGTAGTCGAGGTCCAGGTCGTAGTGGTCGACGCGGAAGCCGAGGTTGAACGGGATGCCGGTGTAGTCGTTGGTCGGTTGCACGTCACTCACTGTAAACGGGCGGGCGCGACGGGGCGTCGGGCGGGCGAAAAAGACTGCTTTGCGACGCCGGCGTTTCTCCGACAATGGCTACCGATATAGGTTGCGGCGACAAGTTATCGGAGTATCGTCGCGCCCCGTATGTAATACCTGCCCAATCGAATGGGGCGCTGTGGCGTCCGGCCTCAGTTGAGCGTTCGTTGACCCACCGAGAAAGGTGCATGTGATGTCCCGAGTCCTGTTGTTCGACCCGATGTCGACGGGGGCGGAATTGGCGGAGAGGGCCCGCGCCCGGGGAGTGCCGTACGTCGCCGTCGTGTCGTCGCGGCACTTGCCGGCGACTTTGGCCGCGACCCTGCGCCCGGACGATTTCGACCACATCTTCTACGCAGATGACTATGAGTCCGTCGCAGCTCTGGCGGCCGCGTTGCCCGATGACATCGTGGGGGCGGCAATCGGCACCGAAATCGACGTCCACCTCTTCGACCTGCTGTGCGCGGAACTCGGGGTTCCCGGCAATGACCCCGCCACATCCGACCACCGCATCGACAAATACGGGATGGTCCAGGCGATGCGTGCCGCGGGGGTTCCCGCCATTCCGACGCTGCTGACGTCTGATCTTTCCGAAGCGCTTTCCTGGGTGGACGGACGAGGGGAAGTCGTGGTCAAGCCCTCGTCGAGCGCCGGTTCGGACTCCGTGTACTTCTGCCGGGAAGCGTCCGAAGTTGAGCGGGCTTTCGGGTCCATTCTCGGGCAGGTCAATCAAATGGGCCGGGACAATGACGCCGTATTGCTGCAGGAGCGCATCTTCGGTCGGCAGTTCGTGGTCAATGCCGTCAGCACGGAAGGGCGCCACTATGTCGTCGAGGCGTGGAACGACCGGCGCCGGGCCGTGCCCGGGCATGGGGTCGTCCACGACTTTGAGGAGCTGTTGCCGGCCGATGATCCGGATGTGGCGGTGTTGTCGCGGCACCTGCTCCGGTGCCTCGATGCGATGGGATTCCGCAACGGTCCCTCCCACGCCGAAATGATGCTCACCGAACGGGGGCCGCTGCTCATCGAGGTGGGCCCGCGCGTGCAGGGCTCCGTCCTCTCGGCGCCGGTGGAGTACGCCACCGGCGGGCGCAGCCACGCTTCGAGCACGCTCGACGCGGCGATCGACGGTTTCCCTTCGGCGGCCGAAGCCACCGGTGCCGTTCCGGAATACCGGGTGGAGCGCCCGCTGCGCATGACGTCGTTGATCTCGCCCGTCGATGGAACAGTCAATTCCGCGGACCACCTTGCCCCGGTGCTGGATGACCCGCGGACGAAGGGCGTACTCGGCCACCTGGAACCCGGCGTCCCCGTCCGCCGCACCATCGACTTGTTCACCTCCCCCGGCGCCATCTACGTCACCGGTGCCGACGCCGGCGACGTCGAGGATGCGTATCAGGGCATCCGCGCGCGTGAGGACGACATCACGGGAGCGGGGCTCTACGTTCCCGATGTAGGCCAATCGGCGGCGCCCGAAGCTGGATCGAATTCGGAAGAGGTGCACTGATCTCCGCGAACGCGAGGGCCGGCACGTCCCCCACCCATACGTTTCTTAAGCTGTCAGGGTTCAAACTCGTCGTCATCGGCGAACTCTTCCTAGGCATCGGCTATGTCGCCAATCTCTTGGCCGCCCAGGCCCATGCATCGTTCACGCTGGAACAGGGCCCGATCGTTCTTTCGCTCATCGCGGCGTTGTGGGCCTTGCCCGCCGTCGTGCTGCCGACCGTTGTCCGTCGGGCGATGCTGGCTTTCGGCCCGTGGCGGGTGGCGTTGTGGGCGGCCGCGCTCACGTCGATTGCCACTCTCGTCGGCATTTTCAGCCCCTCGCTGGCTCCACTCTTGGCCATGGTCTTGGCGCAGGGAGTGGGGCGTGCCTTCGCGCTCCCGGCCTTGGATTCGTTGCCGGGCCATCTCGACCGCGACGTCGATGAGAAGGCCGTGAGCGTATGGCTCGGGTTCGCCACCTATGCGCCGATGATCGTGGGCACGCTCGCCGCGTCATTGTTCTTCGATGCGGTGGGGCCGCGTGCGGCATTCGCGTTCAGCGCGGTGTCCTATTTCCTGTGCACTGCGGCGATCGTCGCGGTGCGCTTCATCGGGATGCCGGATGGAACGTCGATCGCGGATGTCCGCGGGGCTGAAAGAGATTCGCTTGACGACGCCTCTGCAGCGTCCGAACCGCAACCCGGTGAAGCGAATGAAAGCGCATCCACCACGGCCGCGCCGGTATCGGCCGTGCTGCGCGACCGGCCGGTGGCCGCAGTGCTCGCGGCCAGCTTCCTGGTCTGGATAACGTATGGAGCTTTCACCGCCGTGGAGATCGTCTACGTGCGCGACGTCCTCGGCGTGTCCATGGCGGCATTCGCCGTGCTCCAGGTGTGGCACGGCGTCGGAATGCTGCTCGGCGTGGTGCTGATGTTCCGCGTCGGCAAGAGCCGGTAGGTGACGGGGACATTGTTGGCGTGCATCGCCGCATCGTTGGTGGGCGAGCTGCTTTACGTGGGCACGAGCTCGTTCACCGTTGCCGCGGTGGGCTGTTTCGTCTGGGGAGTGGCTTCGGCGTTGTTCGGTCCCCTCATCCGCAATGCCCTGGTTTCGGCTCGCCGCGATGACATGGCCACGACCATGCCTCTGTGGCGGGCCTCCCAGTCCCTCGGCAACCTGTTCCCGATGCCGTGGATCGGATTCCTCGCCGCCGGCGTTGGTGCGCAAGCCGCGTTGGCGGGCGTCGCGGTCCTCGCCGTCGGTTCCGCATTCGCCGTGGTCGGAGTGCTGGCGTTGTCGGCCCGGGCGTCGCACCGTCAACGCGGGTAGTGACGGGCTACACGAATCCGAAGGCCTCGACCGCGATGAGGATGATTTCGGCTAACCCAGCGTCTTCCACAGCCAGGAGTGGATCAGCGCCTCCATGTGCGCGACCTGGGAGTTGTCCGCCGCGCCGGCGTGGCCGCCCTCCGTGTTCTCGTGATAGTCGACGGGCTGGCCGGCCTCGCGCAGCAGCCACGCCAGCGAGCGGGCGTGGGCCGGATGGACGCGGTCGTCGCGGGTCGACGTGGTCACCAGCGCCGGGGGATAGGGGCGGTCCTCGCGCCGGGCGATGCGCTGCACCGGCGACCATTCGCGGATGGCGGCGCCCTCGGTCTCGTCGTCGGGGTCGCCGTACTCGGCCATCCACGACGCTCCCGCCGACAGCCGGTGGTACCGCAGCATGTCCGCCAACGGCACCTGGCTGACCACCGCGCCGAGCTTCTCCGGATAGGACGTCAGCGCCACCGCCGACAGCAGGCCACCGTTCGAGCCGCCGCGGATGGCCAGCGTCTCCGGCGTCGCGTATCCGCGGGCGACGATGTCCTCCAGCACCGCCCGGTGGTCCTCATAGACCTTCCCGCGGTTGAGCTTCACCGCCGTCGAATGCCACTCCGGCCCGAACTCGCCGCCGCCGCGCAGATTCGCCTCGACGGACAGGCCACCGCGCGCCAGCCACCCCATCCCGCGTGTGGAGGAGTAACCGGGCACCAGGGAGACCTCGAAACCGCCGTAGGCGTGGACCAGGGTCGGGCGCGGCTCGGGTGTGCCCTCCTCATCCGCCTCGCCCAACAGCCCCGTGATCCGGTACGGGACCTTCGTGCCATCCGCCGACGTCGCCCAGTGCAGTCGGGTGGACATGCCGGTCGCGTCGAAGAAGGCGGGCGCGCGCCGGGCGACCCGCGGCGCCTCGCCGGAACCCGCCTCTGTCAGCCACAGCGTCGCCGGCTCCAGCGTCGACGATCCCGCCAGCCACAGCTCGTCGTCGCGCGTCGACGACGTCCCCACCACCGACACCGACGCCGACGCCGGCAGCCCCGGGATCTCTCCCTCGGCCCACTCGCCGATGGACAGCGTCACCAGGCGGGTGGCCACGTCCTGCAGCAGGGTCAGCACCAGATGGCTCTTCGTCCACGCCACCGATTGCAGCGAAGTGCGGTCATCGGGCGCGAACAGGATGCGGCAGTCCCGCGAGCCGGCCAGCCAGTCGTCGAAAAGCGCGACCGCGAGCCCGCCCGCCGGAATGCCGTTGAACTCCGTGCGGGGCATGAGCAGCAGGTATTCCCGGTGCACGCTCGCGCGACAATCATCGGGAACCTCAATGATCTGCAGGCCCCCATCAGTTCGCACGAACCGCCGCGAGTTGTAGAAGTCGATCGCCCGCTCCACGAACAGCCGCTCGAAGCCCTCCGTCGCGTCGAACCAGCCGCCGACCGCGACGTCGTCGTCATGGCCGGAGAAAATCAGCTCCGCGTCGCGCAGCGCCGTCCCGCGCCGCCACGAAAACACCTGCTTCGGATACCCCGACGCCGTCAGGCTGCCCGGCCCCATGTCGGTGCCCACCAGAATCTCGTCGCGGCCCACCCACGACACGTCCGACTTCGCCTCCGGCAGCTCGAACGGCTCCTCGCCCACGAACTCGAGCGCCTCCAGGTCGAACTCGCGGATCACCGACGCATCGGCACCGCCGCGCGACAGATGCACCAGAGCCCGGTCGTAGTCCGGGTACCGGCACTGCGCGCCCTTCCACACCCAGTTCTCGCTTTCCGACGACGCCAGCGCATCCACATCGAGCAGCACCTCCCACTCGGTGTCCCCGGAAAGGAACGACTCCAGCGACGTTCGCCGCCACAGGCCGCGCGGATGGTCCCCGTCGCGCCAGAAGTTGTACAGGTGCTCGCCGCGCCGCACTGGGTAGGGGATGCGCGCATCGGTGTCCAGGGCCGAGCGGATCGACGATTCCAGCTCATCGCGGGAACGGTCGCCGTCGAAAAGCGACTCCGTCTCGGCGCTGCGCTCCCGGGCCCACTCCAGCGCGCGCTCGCCGGCGATGTCGTCGAGCCAGGCGGGCACGCCGTCGGTGGGCAGGAAACCCGCGGCGTCGGAGCTGCTGTCGGCAAAGGAAAATCCCATGACCCGAATCTAGGTCATGGGATGGGGGCCACCGGGCGGAACCCGGGGAAAGCCGGTCAGGGGACCGGCGCGGGAACCTCTAGTACAGAACCTTGGAGAACAGGACGTCCCACGACTCGTGGAGGTCATCCTGCCAGTAGCCCCACGAGTGGGTGCCGGAGTTGCCCAGATCCCAGTGCGCGTCGATGCCCAGCGAATCCAGCTTCGCCTTGAACACGTTGGTGCAGAAGTTCGTGCCGCCCTCGATGGCCGAACCCGTGGTGCGCTGCGCGATCAGCTGCGACTCGTTGTCCACGTTCGGGTGCGCGGTGGTGTCCCACTCGCCCCACAGGCCCGTGCCATTGGAGATGTACATCTGCTGGCCGGCCAGCTTCTCGGCGTTGACCAGCGGATCGTTGTGCGTCCAACGGTCGCCCGGGCGCGCGCCCCACATCTGCTCGCCGGTGACGCCCTTGCGGTCGAGCACCAGCTTGATGGCCTGCGCGCCGATCTCGTCGGACGTCTGGGCGCAGCCCGAGAACGAACCGATGCCGTCGTACAGGTCCGGGCTGTGCTGCGCGAAGTTGAGCACCGACGTCGCCGACATGGACATGCCCACGATGCCGCGCTTGCCATTGCCGCCGATCTTCGCCTCCAGCGACTCCGGCAGCTCCTTGGTCAGGAACGTCTCCCACGTCTGGGCGCCCAGCTCCGTGTTCGGGTCGACCCAGTCGGTGTAGTACGAGAACTCGCCGGCCTGGACGATGACCACGTTGACGTTCTTGTCGGAGAAGAAGTCGATGATGTCCGTCTGGTACAGCCACGACGCCTTGCCCTCGCCGCCGTCGGCGCCGTTGAGCACGTACAGGGTCGGGCGCGGGGCGTAGATCTCGTCGCCCTCCAGGCCCTTCGGGTGGATCCACACCAGCGGCACCGCGCGGTCCATGGACACCGAACCGGCCCAGACCTCCTTGGCGTTGTCGTGGCCTGCGATCTGCTCGCGCCAATGCGGGTTGACCCGCTCCATCTCGCCGATGCCGATCGGCGCCGGGGTCGCGCCCGCGGCGTCGGCGATCGGGGTGGCGACCGGGTTGGCGGCGGGGGCCTCGGCCGTCTGGCCGGTGGCGGGCTGGGCCAGCGTGGCGGGGGCCAGCGCGACGGGCATCAGCGCAACCATCGCGGCGGCGGTCGCCGACATGAGGCGGGTGCGGGTGTTCTTCATCGTGGGCTCCATCGTGGTGTCGATGCCTGGGGCGGTCCGTCGAACATGAACTGAGGGCATGCCGTGGCCCGGCTGAGGGCAAATCACTTGGCAGATTACCCCAGGATGTGACTCCGCGAAACCCGGGTGGTGCAGGAAAACGGGCACTTTCGGGGGCGGCGGCCGGTGCTCCGCCGAAAACCGGGGATGTGAACTGCTGTTACGCAAGTTAAGATTGTGACTGGAGTGACGGAAAAGTCCCCGAAAATACTTCGGGAACCTGGTCCGGCACCCCCGAACACCGCCGACGGCGTCGTGTTTAGTTGCTTCGTCGCCCTCCCGGGCGCACTCGGAGCAGCCGTCGCCGCCACCACAAGCTGGGTCCCCCGACCGGCCCCCGCACAACCGAAAGGTCCGCCATGCAGCTCCACGAATCCATCCTCGTGAAGATCTTCGAGTTCCTCGGGCTCGGCCTCAACGCGGGGTCGTCCTCCCTCGCCGACATTCTCGTCCTGCTCGGCCTGGCGTAGTCGGTGTTGGCGTAGCCCGGTCTCGCAGGGCACGGCCTCGCGGGGCCCGGCCCTGCACGGCCCCCGCCCTGCCCGCGCCCGACCCCCGGGGGCCTGACCCGGGATGACTACGCACCCGCAGCCGCGTAATCTTGTCTCCGTGGCTGAACATTATGATCTCGTTGTCCTCGGCGCCGGCCCCGGCGGGTACGTCGCCGCCATCCGCGCCTCCCAGCTCGGCCTGAAGGTCGCCGTCGTGGAGAAGCAGTACTGGGGCGGTGTCTGCCTCAACGTGGGCTGCATCCCCTCCAAGTCGCTGTTGAAGAACGCCGAGGTGGCGCACATCTTCAATCACCAGGCGAAGACCTTCGGCATCTCGGGCGATGCGTCCTTTGACTTTGGCGCGGCGCACGACCGCTCGCGCAAGGTGTCCGCGGGCATCGTCAAGGGCGTCCACTACCTGATGAAGAAGAACAAGGTCACCGAGGTCGACGGCTGGGGTGAATTCAAGGACGCCAACACCATCGTCGTCACCGACGGCAAGGACGAGGGCACGGAGCTCACGTTCGACAACGCCATCATCGCGACCGGCTCCGTCGTCCGCTCCCTGCCGGGCGTCGAGCTCGGCGGCAACATCGTCTCCTACGAGGAGCAGATCCTCTCCTCCGACCTGCCCGACTCGATGGTCATCGTCGGCGCCGGCGCAATCGGCATGGAGTTCGCGTACGTCCTGGCCAACTACGGCGTCGACGTCACCATCGTCGAGTTCATGGACCGCGTCCTGCCGAACGAGGACGAGGACGTCTCCAAGGTCATCGCCAAGGAGTACAAGAAGCTCGGCGTCAAGCTGCTCACCGGCCACAAGACCACCGCCATCGAAGACAAGGGCGATTCGGTCGAGGTCAAGGTCGAGTCGAAGGACGGCAAGAAGTCCGAGACCCTCACCGTCGACCGCGTCATGGTCTCCATCGGCTTCGCCCCGCGCACCGAGGGTATCGGCCTGGACAAGGCCGGCGTCGAGGTCGGCGAGCGCGGCGAGATCCCCATCGACGATCACATGCGCACCAACGTCGACCACATCTACTCCATCGGCGACGTCACCATGAAGCTGCAGCTGGCCCACGTGGCCGAGACGCAGGGCGTCATCGCCGCCGAGCACATGGCCGGCCACGAGTCCGACGTTATCGAGGACTACCTGAACATGCCGCGCGCGACGTTCTGCAACCCGCAGGTCGCGTCCTTCGGCAAGACCGAGGCCCAGGCGAAGAAGTGGGCGGAGGAGAACGACCGCGAGATCACCGTCTCCACCTTCCCGTTCTCCGCCAACGGCAAGGCGCAGGGTCTGGCGGAGGCCACCGGCTTCGTCAAGCTCATCGCCGACGCCGAGCACGGCGAGCTGGTCGGCGGCCACATGGTCGGCGCCAACGTCTCCGAGCTCATGCCGCAGCTGGTGCTGGCGCAGAAGTACGAGCTGACCTCCGAGGAGATCGGCCGCGCCACCCACATCCACCCGACCATGTCCGAGGCGATGAAGGAAGCCGCCGAGGGCCTGATGGGCGAGATGATCAACCTCTAGGTTTCCGTTTCGCCAGCGTCGTTCGCCGGTCCCGGGTCTTCCCGGGGCCGGCTTTCGCGTTCCCGCGCGCACTCGCTTCTGTGGAGGGAAGGAGGGACGGAGGGACGGGAAGGCGCGGGGTCGCCGCCGGGAATTCGAGGGGCACCGCCGGGCAGTCAAATAAGGGTTGCGGACACGTCAACGATGTGCCATAGTTGACGCATCAACAACGGCGGCGCGCCGCGGAATCACCGCGGTGCACGGCCGCCGAGGGCCGACGTTCGCTGCGCCGGCCCGTCGCAAAGCAACCGACGCATTCCCCGAAAGGACCCCCATGACCTCCGCCGCCACGTACGCCGCCCGCCTGTTCCCCGGCCTGATCTTCCTCAACTCCGGCCTGGGCAAGCGCAAGCTCGACGCCGAGACCGCCGCCGGCATGCAGGGCTTCGCCGCCACCGGCATTCCGGCGGTGTCGAAGCTGGAGCCGGCGACCTTCGGCAAGCTGCTGTCGGCCGGCGAGATCGCCACCGGCGCCGCGCTGCTGGCCCCGTTCGTGCCCAACCGCGTCGCCGGCGCCGCGCTGACCGCCTTCGGCGCCGGCTTCATGTCCATGTACCTGCGCGCCCCCGGCCAGCGCCAGGAGGGCTCGCTCGCCCCGACGCAGGACGGCATGTCCCTGGCCAAGGACTCCTGGCTGCTGGGCATCGGCTCCGCGCTGCTGCTGGCCGGCGACAAGAAGTAAAAAGAGTCGCTTGACGACGCCCCCGTCCCCCCGAATCCGCTAACCCACCCCGAATGACCTAACCCACCCGTTAGAACAGGTGGGTTAGGTCATTCGAGGTGGGTTAGCAGGGGAAGGGGCGGGATCGGGGGCGGGCGAGCGCGTCTAGTACGGCGCGACCGAGGAACGGTGCGCGTTGACGTCGATGGCGCGGTGGATCGGCGGGAACGCGCGCTGCGGGCAGTCGTCGCGGCTGCACACGCGGCAACCGGCGCCGATCGGGGTGGCGGCCTTCTCGTCGGCCAAGTCCAGGCCCTCCGAGTAGACGGTCCGGTGGGCGTGCCGTGCCTCGCAGCCCAAGCCGATGGCGAAGGTCTTGCCCGGCTGGTTGTAGCGCGCGGTGTGGTGCTCGACGGTGCGGGAAATCCACAGGTACGAGCGCCCATCGGGCATCACGGCGACCTGGCGCATGATCTTGCCGGGGTAGGAAAACGTCTCGTAGACGTTCCACAGCGGGCACGTACCGCCGGAGTTGGTGAAGTGGAACCCCGTCGCCGACTGCCGCTTGGACATGTTGCCCGCGCGGTCGACGCGCACGAACGTGAAGGGGATGCCCCGCAGGCTCGGCCGCTGCATGGTGGACAGGCGGTGGCAGATGGTCTCGTAGCCGACGCCGGTGTGGCGCGACAGGAACTCGATGTCGTACCGGTTCGACTCGGCCAGCGCGTGGAACTTCTCGTACGGCAGGATCAGCGCGCCGGCGTAGTAGGTGGCCACGCCGCGCAGCGCCAGCTCGCGGGAGTCGCTCGACGTGAAATGCCCCGCCGACACTTCCTCGCGGATGAGGTCGCCGCACTCGAAATAGCCCAGCTCCGTGGCCATTCGGAACGCGCGCTGGCCGGGGGACAGGCCGCGGGCGAGGTCGAGCTCCCCGGTGGTGGGATCGAAATGGTGCTGGGTGTCGCCCATGTCGGACCGGGTGCGGATGGTCACCCCGTGCCGTTGCGTGAGCCTGCGCGCGAGGATCTCCTCGACGTCCTTGTTGTCGTCGGTCGTGCCCAGCTCCGTGGCCAGCCGCTCGGCGGCGAGGTCTACGGAGTCGATGTAGTTCTGGCGCGTGTAAAAGTAGTCGCGCACTTCCTCGTGCGGCATGGTCAGCGCCTTCGACGCCGCGCCGCCGGCGGGATCGCCCTGGAAGTTGCGGTCGTCGGTGGCCAGCGACAGCTTGTCGGTGACGTTGCGGTACCGGCGGTGGGCGTCGACCATCGCGCGGGCGATCTCCGGGTGGTTGCGCACCATGTCGGAGATCTCCTGCAGATCGACCGGCTCGGGGCACACTTCCTTGTCCAGCACCACGTCCTGGACCTCGGCGAGCAGCCGGGAGTCGTCGTCGCGGGAGAAGAACGTCGCGTCGACGCCGAAGGTCTCGGTGATCTTCAGCAGCACGGGCACCGTCAGCGGCCGGACGTCATGCTCGATCTGGTTGACGTAGCTCGCCGACAGCCCCAGCGCCTGGGCCAGCGCGGCCTGGCTCATGTCCCGCTCGCGGCGCAATTGCCGCAGCCGGGAGCCCACATACGTTTTCGCCATGCGACCAGATTAGCAGCCCTGGCAAAAGCAGTGCCCGCATCGGCTAATCCTGCCAAGGTCGGTGCGGGCCGCTTTACGACGACCATCGTCCCACGACCCCCGGACACGGAAAAACCGCCCGGGTAAAACCCGGGCGGTTGATCACGGTGGCCACGTGACGGCCCTGACGAGCCGCCGCGCCGTTCCAGCCTGTTCAGCGTCCCGTCGTCAAGCAACGGGCCTGATGCGGCCTAGTGGAACTGGCCCTCCTCGGTGGAGCCCTTCAGGGCGGTGGTGGAGGAGTTCGGGTCGACCGTGGTGGCGATGCGGTCGAAGTAGCCGGCGCCGACCTCGCGCTGGTGCTTGACGGCGGTGAAGCCACGCTCCTCGGCGGCCTTGAACTCGCGGTTCTGCAGGTCGACGAAGGCGGTCATCTGCTCGCGGGCGTAGCCGTGGGCCAGATCGAACATGCCGTAGTTCAGGGCGTGGAAGCCGGCCAGGGTGATGAACTGGAACTTGAAGCCCATCTTGCCCAGCTCGTTCTGGAACTTGGCGATCTCGTCGGCCTCCAGGTGCGCCGACCAGTTGAAGGACGGGGAGCAGTTGTAGGCCAGGAGCTGGTCCGGGTGCTCCGCCTTGACGGCCTCGGCGAACTGCTTGGCGACCTCGAGGTCCGGGGTGCCGGTCTCCATCCAGATCAGGTCGGAGTACGGGGCGTAGGACTTGGCGCGCTCGATGCAGGGCTCGATGCCGTTCTTGACGCGGTAGTAGCCCTCGGCGGTGCGGTCGCCCTCGATGAACTTCTGGTCGCGCTCGTCGACGTCGGAGGTGATCAGGGTGGCCGCCTCGGCGTCGGTGCGCGCGATGATGACGGTCGGGGTGTTGGCGACGTCGGCCGCGAGGCGGGCCGAGGTCAGGGTGCGGATGTGCTGCTGGGTCGGGATCAGCACCTTGCCGCCGAGGTGGCCGCACTTCTTCTCCGAGGCCAGCTGGTCCTCCCAGTGGGTGCCGGCGGCGCCGGCCTGGATCATGGCCTTCTGCAGCTCGTAGACGTTCAGCGCGCCACCGAAGCCGGCCTCGCCGTCGGCGACGATCGGCAGCAGCCAGTTGTCGACCGAGGTGTCGCCCTCGACGCGGGCGATCTCGTCGGCGCGCAGCAGGGCGTTGTTGATGCGGCGGACCACGGCCGGCACGGAGTTGGCCGGGTACAGCGACTGGTCCGGGTAGGTGTGGCCGGAGAGGTTCGCGTCACCGGCGACCTGCCAACCCGAGAGGTAGACGGCCTTCAGGCCGGCGCGGGCCTGCTGGACGGCCATGTTGCCGGTCAGCGCGCCCAGGGAGTTGATGTAGGAGTCGTCGTCGACGTTGACGCCCTCCCACAGGAGCTCGGCGCCGCGGCGAGCGAGGGTGTGCTCCTCGACGACGGTGCCCTGGAGCTCCTCGACCTGCTCGGCGGTGTACTCGCGCTGGATGCCCTTCCAGCGGGGGTTCTCGTCCCAATCCTTCTGGATTTCCTGGGCGGTACGGGCCTTGCCGACGTTCGACATATCCGGGTCACTTCCTTAGCTAGGACTTCGGGATCCGGGCCGGGTGCGGCGCTCGATGCTTCAGCGCGCCAATTCGGCATCCGGGATTTAGTGGGATTACACGGCGTAGGCAGACGTCTCCCGGGGATCAATGCCGTCGGGTGTGGGAAACAACCAACGAGCGATTCCGGTGACTGCCCGCTTTCGCGTGCCGTGACTCACATCATGGGGTACGCCGTGCGTTCCGTCAAGGAAATTGGGTTGTAAATTTAATTGCTTTTTCTCCGCCAAGGTGCGAATGTTGCGAAGAGTGTGATGTGGCACCGCTCCGGAACTAAGTCGCAGGTAGGTGCCCATCGCAACCGTGTGAAGATTGTCGGTCATGGCAAGGCGGTGAAGATCACCCCCCGCTTTGGGGTGGTGTGGATCACGGCAACTCGGGCGTTCGGGGCCTCCCCCGCGGGGCTGCGGCTTACGGCGTTCGGGGGTGGTCCGGGTGTGGCGAAGATTGCGTGGTCAGCGGGTATTCCGGCTACCCGAACGGGTGGATCCCCGTTTTCGCCGGTTCCGGGGGTGGCCGCACGGCCCGGGCGGTCCGCGCTGCCGGGGGAGGGAGCGGCGGTTGCGATGGCGAGGATCGCGGAACGGTGCCGCGCGAGACCCGCATCACATATGGTTGGCGCATCCCGCGACGCTCCCGCACCGGGGGCCCAGCGAGCGTGACAACGAACCCCTTACTTAAGGAGAGACATGACCGAGCGCATCACCGCCGGCGGCCTGCAGGTCGCCAAGGTCCTCTACGACTTCGTCAACGACACCGCCCTCCCCGCCGCAGGCATCGAGGACAAGGACGCCTTCTGGCAGGGCTTCGGCGACATCGTGGAGAAGTACACGCCGCGCAACGTCGAGCTCCTGGCCAAGCGCGACGAGCTGCAGGCCAAGCTCGACGACTGGTACCGCGAGAACCCGGGCGAGCAGGACATGGACTCCTACGTCGCTTTCCTCAAGGAGATCGGCTACCTGGTCGAGGATCCGGGCGAGTACCAGGTGACCACCGCCAACGTGGACACCGAGATCACCAGCACCGCCGGCCCGCAGCTGGTCGTGCCCGTGCTCAACGCCCGCTTCGCCATCAACGCCGCCAACGCGCGCTGGGGCTCGCTCTACGACGCGCTCTACGGCACCAACGCCATCTCCGAAGAGGGCGGCGCCGAGAAGGACGGCAAGGGCTACAACAAGGTGCGCGGCGACCGCGTCATCGCCTGGGGCCGCGATTTCCTGGACAAGGGCGTCCCGCTGCTGGAGGGCAGCCACGCCGACGTCGAGTCCTACGACATCGTCGACGGCCGCCTCGTGGCCACCATCGACGGCAGCCAGGTCGGCCTGCGCGAGCCGGAGGTCCTGGTCGGTTACACCGGCGAGATCGGCAACCCCGACTCGATCTACCTCAAGCACAACGGCCTGCACATGCAGATCCTCATCGACCCGGAGTCGCCGATCGGCAAGACCGACAAGGCCGGCGTGAAGGACATCATCCTCGAGGCCGCGGTCACCAACATCATGGACCTCGAGGACTCCGTCGCCGCCGTCGACGCCGCCGACAAGGTGCAGGGCTACACCAACTGGCTCGGCCTCAACGTGGGCGACCTGGAGATCGACATCACCAAGGGCGGCAAGCCCGCCAAGCGCGTCATCAACGACGACCGCGCCTACACCGACCTCGAGGGCAACGAGCAGAAGCTGCACGGCCGCTCGCTCAACCTGGTCCGCAACGTCGGCCACCTGATGCGCAACCCCGCGATCCTCGACCGCAACGGCGAGGAGATCCACGAGGGCATCATGGACGCGGTCATCACCCCGATCTGCGCCATCCCCGGCCTGGACCAGGGCAACGACCGCAAGAACTCGCGCACCGGCTCGATCTACATCGTGAAGCCGAAGCAGCACGGCCCGGAGGAGTCCGCCTTCACCAACGAGCTGTTCGCCGCCGTCGAGGACCTCCTCGGCCTGGACCGCAACACCATGAAGGTCGGCCTCATGGACGAGGAGCGCCGCACCTCGGTCAACCTCGACGCCGCCATCAAGGAGGTTTCCGAGCGCGTGGTGTTCATCAACACCGGCTTCATGGACCGCACCGGCGACGAGATCCACACCTCCATCCAGGCGGGCCCGATGTTCCGCAAGGCCGCGCAGAAGACCGCGCCGTGGATGCTGGCCTACGAGGACAACAACGTCGACGCCGGCCTGGCGCACGGCCTGCAGGGCAAGGCGCAGATCGGCAAGGGCATGTGGGCCATGACCGAGCTGATGGGCGAGCTGCTCGAGCAGAAGATCGGCCAGCCCAAGCAGGGCGCGTCCACCGCGTGGGTCCCGTCGCCGACCGGCGCCGTCCTCCACGCCACGCACTACCACCAGGTCGACGTGTTCGAGGTCCAGGACAAGCTGATCACCGACGGCCGCCGCGAGACGCAGAAGGATCTGCTGACCATCCCGGTCGCCGCCGCCAAGCCGGGCGAGCCGGGCGCGGACTGGTCGGACGAGGAGAAGCAGAACGAGCTGGACAACAACTGCCAGTCGATCCTCGGCTACGTCATCCGCTGGGTCGAGCAGGGCGTCGGCTGCTCCAAGGTCCCGGACATCAACGACGTCGACCTCATGGAGGACCGCGCCACGCTGCGCATCTCCTCGCAGACCCTGGCCAACTGGCTGCTGCACGGCGTCGTGTCGGAGGAGCAGCTGGTCGATTCGCTCCACCGCATGGCCGAGGTCGTCGACCGCCAGAACGAGGGCGACGAGGCCTACCTGCCGATGGCCAAGGACTTCGACTCCTCCATCGGTTTCCAGGCCGCCAAGGAGCTGATCTTCGAGGGCACCAAGCAGCCGTCGGGCTACACCGAGCCGATCCTGCACCGCGCCCGCCTGGAGTTCAAGGCCCGCCACGGCATCGACCAGGGCTAAACCTCCGGCCACGGTTTCGGATCCAGTTCCGGCACCGGATCCGGCCCCGGCACCGGTCCGGCACCGGTTCCGGATCCAGTTCCGGCTCCGCCCCCGCCTTCCCGCATCCCGCGGGAACGCGGGGGCGTTTCGTTCGCCGCGCACACCTCGCCGCGCCCCTGTCAACCGCTAGGCTGGTGAACCGACTGGCGCGCCGACAGCCGACGGTGCGCCGACCGCGACACGACGAGGAGTCCGCCACATGGGAACCCATCAGTCCGGCGCGCCAGACCCCGCCCAGTTCGGGGCCGTGCTGTTCGACTTGGACGGGGTGCTCACCCCGACCGCCGACATCCACGAGCAGGCGTGGGGCGACATGTTCCGCGCCTTCCTCGACGACCGCGGCGCCGAGCCGTACACGGGCGCCGATTACTTCGAGCATCTCGACGGCCGCCGCCGGGACGAGGGGATCCGGGCATTGCTCGCCTCCCGCGGCATTTCGCTTGACGACGGCTCGGCGTCCGACACCTCCGCCGATGACACGGTCACCGGCCTGGGCCTGCGCAAGAACGAGGACTTCCTGCGCAGGGTCGCCGAGGGCGTGGAGCCCTACGCGGGGTCGGTGACGTTCCTCGACCACCTCGACGCCGTGGCGGCGGGAGAGGGCGCGGGCGCGCCGAAGCTGGCCGTGGTCAGTTCCTCGCGCAATGCCCGCCCGGTCCTCGAGGCGGCCGGGCTGCTGGACCGCTTCGAGCTCGTCGTCGACGGCAACGTCGCCCATGACCTCGGGCTCGACGGCAAGCCGTCGCCGGCGACGTACCTGTACGCCGCCGAGCAGCTGGGCGTGCCCGCCGCGGAGGCGGTCGTGGTCGAAGACGCCATCTCCGGCGTGAAGTCCGGCGCGGCCGGCGAGTTCGGGCTGGTCGTCGGCGTCGACCGCGGCGCCGGTCACGATGCGCTGCTCGACGGCGGCGCCGACGAGGTCGTCGACGATCTGGCGGAGCTGATCCGATGAGCCGCGAAGATTCCGGGAAGGGCGCGGCGCAGATCGCGGCGGGCATGCCGGCGACGGCGGACGTGCCGGGCGCCGATCCGTCGGCAAGCGGGGTCGCGCCTGGCAGCCGCACATCCGAGGAGCGGCGCCGCAAGCGCCGCGAATTCGAGCCGACCCGCGCCGACATCCACCACCACCTGGTCGACGCCGAAGGCCTGATGGACCGCGACGTCACCCCCGTCGACGAATGGCGGCTGGTCGAGGCCAAGCCCGGCGGCGTCCCGCTCGGCGTCGCGGAGACGCTGTTCGCGCTGTCCAACGGCTACATCGGCATGCGCGCCAACCCGCCGGAGGGGCGCGACTCCGCCGAGCACGGCACGTTCATCAACGGCCTGCACGAGACCTGGCACATCCGCCACGCCGAAGACGCCTACGGGCTGGCGCGCGAGGGGCAGTCGATCATCAACGCCCCCGACTCCAAGGCCATGCGCCTCTACATCGACGACGAGCCGCTGCGCCTGGGCAACGCCGAAGTCCACGACTACGAGCGCTCCCTCGACTTCCGCGACGGCGTGCTGCGCCGGCGCTTCCACTGGCGCACCCCCGGCGGCAAGCAGGTCCGCGTCAGCAGCGAGCGGATGGTCAGCTTCCAGGAGAAGCACGTCGCCGTCATGTCGCTGGAAGTCGAGCTGCTCGACTCCGACGCCGCCGTGGTGATCAACTCGCAGATCCTCAACCGCCAGGACGGCGAGGACGAATACCACGACTCCGACGCCGCCCAGGGCTCCGAGCTGGACCCGCGCCGCGCCGAGACGCTGGAGGAGCGGGTGCTCAACCCGACCTTCCAGGCCGAGGGCGACGAACGGTCCACCCTGGCCTTCCGCTGCGCCCGCTCCGGCATGACCGTGGCGTGCTCGATGGACCACTCGTTCACCATCACCACCCCGGACGGCTCCGACCCTTACCTGGAGGTCGACCGACGCACCGAGCAGGACTCCGCGCAGGTCCTGTACCACGTCAACGCGCCGAAGGGCTCGGTCATCCGGCTGGAGAAGTTCGTCTCCTACCACTCGTCGCGCCACGTCCGCGGCGAGGAACTGGCCTTCCGCTGCGCCCGCACCCTCAACCGCGCCCGCCGCATCGGCATGGGCGCCATGCTGGACAACCAGAAGGAATGGCTCGAGCGGTTCTGGGAGCGCTCCGACGTCGTCGTGCACAACCAGCCGGAGATCCAGCAGGCCGTGCGCTGGAACATCTGGCAGCTGGTGCAGGCCTCGGCCCGCGCCGAAATCCAGGGCGTGCCCGCCAAGGGCATGACCGGCACCGGCTACGGCGGGCACTACTTCTGGGACACCGAGATCTACGTCCTGCCGTTCCTCTCCTATACCTCCCCGTCCTTCGCCCGCAATGCGCTGCGGTTCCGGTGGGACATGCTCGAGGCGGCGTGGGCGCGCGCCGACGAGCTCGCCCACGACGGCGCCCTGTTCCCGTGGCGCACCATCAACGGCATGGAGTCGTCGGCCTACTACGCGGCCGGCACGGCGCAGTACCACATCGACGCGGACATCGTTTATGCGCTGATGAAGTACGTCTACGCCACCGGCGACGCCGAGTTCCTGCTGCGCGAGGGCACGGACCTGCTGCTGTCGACGGCGCGGTTCTGGATGTCCCTGGGCTTCTTCGACGCCGAGCGCGAGGAGTTCCAGATCCATTCGGTCACCGGGCCGGACGAGTACAACACCGTGGTGAACAACAACCTGTACACCAACGTGATGGCGCAATATAACCTCACGGCCGCCGCCGACGTGATCCGCCAGATGATGTCGGAGCGCCCGGAGGCCTTCCGCGAGGTCTGCCACCGCTACAAGTTGGAGGTCGCCGAGGTCGAGGAGTGGGAGGAAGCCGCGGCGAAGATGTACATCCCGTTCAACGAGCGGTTGGGCATCCACCCCCAGGACGACCAGTTCCTGCTGCGCAAGCGCTGGAACCTCGATGACCCGGAGGCGGGGCCGAAGCGCCCGCTGCTGCTGCACTATCACCCGTTGACCATTTACCGGCACCAGATCATCAAGCAGGCCGACGTCGTGCTGGCACTGTTCCTGCAGGGCAACAAGTTCACCGAAGACGAGAAGCGCGCCGACTACGACTACTACGACCCGCTGACGACGGGCGACTCGTCGTTGTCGGCGGTGGTGCAGTCGATCGTCGCCGCGGAGCTGGGCTACGGCGAGAAGGCCGTCGACTTCTTCATCCGCGGTCTCTACGTCGACCTGGCCAACCTGCACGGCAACGCGGCCGACGGCGTCCACGTGGCGTCGGCCGGCGGCGTGTGGCAGTCGCTGGTCTACGGTTTCGGCGGTTTCCGCGACCATGACGGCGTGTTCACCATCGATCCGCGCCTGCCGGACGAGTGGGACGGCCTGACGTACCGGTTGACCATCCACGGCTGCCGCATGCGGGTGACGGTGCGCCGCCGCACGGTGGAGCTGGTGGTGGAGGAGGGCGAGCACGCGCTCGGCCCGATCCACGTCGCCGGCCACGAGGTGATCGTGGGCAAGGAGCCCATGACCATCGTCGTGGGCGAGCGCGTCGACCATGAGCCGCCGCAGGAGTCGGAGCCGACGGAGGAGGAGCTCGCCCGCGTCGCCGAGCAGCTCGACGACGGCGATGAGGTCGATCCCCCCGAGGCGTCCAACGGCACGGGCATGCAGGGCGATCCGGCGGAGTCCGAGCTGGCGAAGAAGTGATCGTCCGGGCGGGCGGACGGGTCGTCCGCCTCGCGCCGGAGGAAGGCTGCCCTAAATAGCAGTGCGGTCGTCGAAAAGCCAGCCGGAGGCGGGCGGGAACCGGGATCCCGCCCGTTTTTCGCTTTTCGACGCCGCCGTTGCGCCATGACGGGTGTGGCAGGTGGGGAATTATGCGCGGAAAACCTGCGAAAATCCCCATATCTGAGAGTTACCTGGGGCGGGGGTGGAGAAATCTGTGAAACTCCTCACCCGGATGGGGGATAAATGGTGACAGTGGGCTCAGTGACTTTAAAGTGAACGTGACACTGGAGGTGCCATGACTGTTACTAGTTCCAACCGTGACGCGATCGCGCACGGAAAAATCACTTTTGAGCCGCTGCGTGAGCGGCCCAAGTTCCCGTCCTGGGCCCTGAAGCTGATTATGGCCGTGACCGGCCTTCTCTTCGGGCTCTACGTCATCGTCCACATGGTGGGCAACATGAAGATCTTCATGGGCGAATCGGACTTCAACGCCTACGCCGCGTTCCTGCGCTCCGTCGGCTACCCGGCCATCCCGCACGAGGGTGTCCTGTGGATCTTCCGCATCGTTCTGCTGGTCGCCGTGATCCTGCACGTCTACGGCGCGTTCGCGCTCCACGGCCGTGCCCGCCAGTCCCGCGGCAAGTTCCGCCGCCAGGGCATGGTCGGCGGCTGGAACACGTTCACCGCGCGCACGATGATCATCACCGGCGTCGTTCTGCTGGCGTTCATCGTCTTCCACATCCTGGACCTGACCATCGGCGCCGCCGTGGCCCCGGAGAACTTCATCCACGGTGAGGCCTACGCCAACCTGGTCGCGTCGTTCTCCCGCCCGCTGGTCGCCATCTGGTACATCATCGCCCAGCTGGCGCTGCTGCTGCACCTGTCCCATGGTCTGTGGACCGCCACCAGCGACCTCGGCATCACCGGCGCCCGCTGGCGCAAGGTCATGCTGTTCCTGTCCGGCCTGATTCCGCTGCTGGTCGTCGTCGGCAACATCGCGATCCCGGTGGCCGTCCTCACCGGTCTGGTCAGCTAGGTCGAGAAGGGTATTCGATAATGACGAACACTGAAATGCAGACTGGCGCCACCGATTTCCAGGCGCCCCAGTCCGTCGTCGATGGCGTTGTCATCGGCGGCATCCTCGGCGACAACTCGCCGGGCGACAAGGCCCCGATGCGCGATCACTGGGAGTACCAGAAGGACCACTACAACCTGGTCTCCCCGCTGAACCGCCGCAAGTTCCGCATCCTCGTCGTCGGCACCGGCCTGTCCGGTGGCGCCGCCGCGGCCGCCCTCGGCGAGCTCGGCTACGACGTGAAGGCCTTCACGTACCACGACGCCCCGCGTCGCGCGCACTCCATCGCGGCCCAGGGCGGCGTCAACTCCGCCCGCGGCAAGAAGGTGGACAACGACGGCGCGTACCGCCTGGTCAAGGACACCGTGAAGGGCGGCGACTTCCGTTGCCGCGAGAACGACTGCTGGCGCCTGGGCATCGAGTCCACCCGCGTCATCGACCACATGAACGCCATCGGCGCGCCGTTCGCGCGCGAGTACGGCGGCGCCCTGGCCACCCGTTCCTTCGGTGGCGTGCAGGTCTCCCGCACGTACTACACCCGCGGCCAGACGGGCCAGCAGCTGCAGCTGTCGACCGCGTCGGCCCTGCAGCGCCAGGTCGGCCTGGGCAACGTCGAGATGTTCACCCACAACGAGCTCGTCGACGTCATCGTCGCCGACGGCCGTTGCCAGGGCGCGGTCATGCGCAACCTGATCACGGGCGAGCTGACGGCCCACACCGCGCACGCGGTCGTGCTGGCCACCGGCGGTTACGGCAACGTGTACCACATGTCCACGCTGGCGATTAACTCCAACGCGTCGGCCATTATGCGCGCTTACGACCAGGGCGCCTACTTCGCGTCCCCGTCGTTCATCCAGTTCCACCCGACCGGCCTGCCGGTCAATGCGCACTGGCAGTCGAAGACCATCCTGATGTCGGAGTCGCTGCGAAACGACGCCCGCATCTGGACGCCGGCCAAGGAGGGCGACGACCGCCCCGCCAACGACATCCCCGAGGACGAGCGCGACTACTTCCTGGAGCGCCGCTACCCGGCCTTCGGCAACCTGGTCCCGCGCGACGTCGCGTCCCGCGCCAACGCCCAGCAGATCAACGCCGGCTACGGCGTCGGCCCGCTGAACAACTCCGTGTACCTGGACCTGCGCGACGCCATCCAGCGCCTGGGCAAGGACACCATCAAGGAGCGGTACTCGAACCTCATCCAGATGTACGAGGAGGCCATCGGCGAGGACCCGTACGAGGTCCCGATGCGCATCGCCCCGACCTGCCACTTCACCATGGGTGGCCTGTGGTCCGACTTCAACCAGATGACCTCGATCCCGGGCCTGTTCACCGGCGGCGAGTGCTCCTGGACGTACCACGGCGCGAACCGCCTGGGCGCCAACTCCCTGCTGTCCGCGTCGGTCGACGGCTGGTTCACCCTGCCGTTCTCCGTGCCGAACTACCTCGGCCCGCTGCTCGGCGAGGATCGCCTCTCCGAGGATGCCGCCGAGGTCTCCGAGGCCCTCACCCGCGCCCAGGCCCGCCTGGACAAGCTGATGAGCATCGGCGGCACCCATGGCGCCGAGTACTTCCACCGCCAGCTGGGCGAGGAGCTGTACCGCGTGTGCGGCGTCGCCCGCAACAAGGAGGACCTGGCCGAGGGCCTGGCCAAGATCCGCGAGCTGCGCACGCAGTTCTGGGCGGACCTGTTCATCCCGGGCAACCCGGATGAGATGAACCAGCAGCTGGAGTACGCCAACCGCGTCGCGGATTACCTGGACCTCGGCGAGCTCATGTGCGTCGATGCCCTGGACCGCGACGAGTCCTGTGGCGCGCACTACCGCGAAGACCACGTCGACGACGAGGGCGAGGCCCGCCGCGACGACGACAACTGGTGCTTCGTCTCCGCGTGGGAGCGCGGCGACAACGGCCCGGCCTGGGATCTGAAGAGCAACACCCTGATCCGCCATGCCGAGCCGCTCACGTTCGAGGCCGTCCCGCTCATGACAAGGAATTACAAGTAATGAAACTGCACCTTGAAATCTGGCGCCAGGCCGGTCCTCAGACCGAGGGGCACTTCGAGAGCGTCGACGTCGATGACGCCGTCGCCGAGATGTCCATCCTGGAGCTTCTCGACCACGTCAACTCCAAGTACGTGGAGTCCGGCAAGGAGCCGTTCGCGTTCGCCTCGGACTGCCGCGAGGGCATTTGCGGCACCTGTGGCCTCAACGTCAACGGCCGTCCGCACGGCCCGGGCAAGAACACCCCGTCGTGCCAGCAGCGCCTGTTCCAGTACTCGGACGGCGACACGCTGAAGATCGAGCCGATGCGCTCCGCCGCCTACCCGGTCATCCGCGACATGGTCGTCGACCGTTCCGCGCTGGACCGCGTGATGGAGAAGGGCGGCTACGTTTCCGTGGCCGCCGGCACCGCTCCGGACGCCGACACCCTGCATGTCAACCACCAGACCGCCGAGCTCGCCCTCGACCATGCCGCGTGCATCGGTTGCGGCGCGTGCGTCGCGGCCTGCCCGAACGGTGCGGCGCACCTGTTCACCGGCGCGAAGCTGGTGCACCTGTCGCTGCTGCCGATGGGCAAGGAGGAGCGCGGCCGCCGCGCGACGAAGATGGTCGACGAGATGGAGACCAACTTCGGCCCCTGCTCGCTGTTCGGCGAGTGCGCCGACGTCTGCCCGGCCGGCATCCCGCTGACCGCCGTGGCCGCCATCACGAAGGAGCGGGCCCGTGCGGCATTCCGCTCCAAGGAAGACTAGGCTGGGAACCCACTAACCGGGGTCTCAGGAAGGATTAAGAAATGGCTACGTCTACCGCCAAGCGCTACCGCGGCGAAGAGCACTTCATCGACGGCTACGTGCCGCAGAGCTTGAACGCCGAGTACTCGTCCCTGCACCGTTCCACCACGTGGATCGGCGCGGGCCTGTGGCTCGCCTCGCTCGCGGGCTGGGGCTGCTTCATCTTCGGTCTGGCCGTGATGGGCATGGACACCACCACCGCCCACGAGGTCGGGGCCGTCCCGTTCGGCGCCGAGTCCTACGTGCCGGCCGGCGGCGAGCCGTTCAACCCGTCCTACTTCATGTGGGGCGGCCTGATCGCGGCGATCGTGCTGGACGTGCTGGGCTTCCTCCTGATCCTCCGGGGACGCAAGCAGTTCCTGGCGTACCGACGCGAGTTCGGCGTCCGCCACTAGGGCGAGCCGAGCTCGGCCGGACCCGGTCCGGCACCTCCGGGGCACGCCCCGCCACCGCATCACGCGGCGGCGGGGGCGTGCCCTTTCCCATGCCCGGGGCATCCGGGGCCATAATCGAAGGCATGCCAGCCCACTCGAAGCACCACGCCCATGACGATTCCCACGTGGGCGTCGTCACGCAGGCGGCCCTGCCCGCCGGCGGCCGGCACCGTGCCGGGGACCCCGCCCCGGATCCGGTCGTGCCCGCGCCGCCGCCGCAATCTGGCCCGCTCGCGGTGCCCGGCCCGTCCCCGGAGACCGAGGCCCGCAAGCGCCGGGAACTGCGCAACTCCAAGGCGTTCGCCACCAGCCTGCTGGTGCTGGCGACGCTGATCTACCTGGGCTGCCGCTGGCTCGAAGCCGACGCGACGTCCGACGGCGAGATCCCGGCCGCGTGGATCGGCTACGTGCGCGCGGCCAGCGAGGCCGGCATGGTCGGCGCGCTGGCGGACTGGTTCGCGGTGACCGCGCTGTTCCGGCACCCGATGGGCATCCCCATCCCGCACACCGCGATCGTCCGGCGCAAGAAGGACCAGGTGGGGGAGTCTCTGGCGAGCTTCATCGGCGACAACTTCCTCAATCCCGCGCTGGTCGTTGACAAGGTGCGGTCGCTGCAGATCACCGACCGCGTCGGCGGGTGGCTGGTCGAGCCCGGCTCCGGGACGAGGGTGTCGGAGCATGCGGGCAAGTTCATCGGCAACGCGCTCGAGGCCGTCGACCCCGCGGACGCGGAGGCCGTGATCAAGGCGGCGGTCGTGGACAAGCTCGCGGAGCCCGAGTGGGGCCCGCCGGCCGGCCGCATCCTGGAGCAGCTCATCGACGAGGGCCGCACCGAGCCGATCGTCCAGCAGCTGGCCGAGTGGCTGCACCGCAAGGCGCAGACCAGCCACGGGCTCATCGATTCGATGGTCGGCGACCGCGCGCCGACGTGGGCGCCGCGGTTCGTCAACGACATGATCGGCGACCGCGTCCACCGCGAGATCGTGGAGTGGACGTGGCAGGTGCAGTCCGACCGCGACCACGAGGCCCGGCAGGCGCTGCGGCGCGGGCTGAAGAAGCTCGCCCGCGACCTGCGCGAGGATCCGGTGACCATGGCTCGCGTCGAGGAGCTCAAGGCCGACCTGCTCGGCTCGCAGGCCGTGGTCGCGGCGCCGGGGGCGATTTGGAAGTCGACGTCGGAGTCGCTCATCGAGGCCGCCCGCGATCCGGAGTCGCTGATCCGCCGCAAGATCGCCGAGGCCGCCGAGCGCTACGGCCACCGCCTCAACGAGGACGCGGAGCTGCGGGCGTCGATCGACCGGAGGATCGAGAAGGGCGCGACCTTCCTGGCGGAGAACTACGCCGGCGAGATCACGTCGATCATCTCGGAGACCGTCGAGCGCTGGGACGCCGACGAGGCCTCGAAGAAGATCGAGCTGATGGTCGGCCGCGACCTGCAGTTCATCCGCGTCAATGGCACGCTGGTCGGGTCGCTGGCGGGCCTGGCCATCTACACGCTGTCCACGCTGATCTTCGGCGGCTGAGGCGGGTTTCGGGCGGGTATTTGAGCCGCGCGTCGTGCGGGTGAGCGGTGCGGGGAACAATGCGCTGACGTGGATCGTTACCGGAACGTAGACTGGAACCGACGGCCATTTACCGAGGAGCAGACATGACCGAGCACGACAGCACCGATCACGACCGCACCGAGCCCACGGAGCCCACTGAGTCCACCGAGCCCACCGGCTCGACCGATTCCACCGGGACCGCCGATGCCACCGATGGCACCGATCCCGCCGGCGCCGAGCGCGACGAGAAGCTCGGCCAGGCCATGGATTTGGTCAAGACCCCGTTCTACGCCTGGATCGGCGCCGGCGTGCGCACGGTGGAGATCCTGGGCGACATCGGCGCGCGAGTGCGCGCCGAGGAGGAGGCCCGGGGCGGGTCCGGCGAGTCGGTGGGCGCCGATTCGCTTGACGACGATCCCGCGCAGCCCGGCGCCGATGCCCCCACGTCCGCCGGTCTCGCCGATGGCGTGGCCGGTCGCGTGCGCGATGCCCGCCGCAGGGTCCGCGATTTGGGCGACAACGCCGGCGAGCAGTCCCGCGAGGCATTCCTCAAGGCGCTCGACGCCGCCCAGCTGGCGTTCAACGACGCCCTGACCAAGGCCCAGGCCGGCGGCGACCGTGCCTTCGCGTCGGCGCATTCGCTGCCGGAGGACGTCGCCTCGCGCGCTGAGCAGCTCAAGCCGGAGCAGCTGCGCGCGGTGGCCGACGGCTACCTCGAGGCCGCGTCGAAGATCTACCGCGAGCTGGCCGCCCGCGGCGAGCAGGCCGTGGACGAGAGCGTCCACGTGGCCAAGGAGCGCGGCTCCTCCTTCGGCGCCGCCGGCTTCCCGGGTGGGCGCGCCGCCGGTGCGGACGATGCCGGTGCGGCGAAGGGCTCCGGCCGCGCCACGGATCCGGTGTCGGCGATCTTCGGCAAGCTGCCGTTCGCCGGTGCCGCCGCCGAGCGCGTCACCGGTTCGCTGGAGGACGTCGCCCGCGAGACCGTCAAGCCGCTGCAGGATGCGGGCCAGGAGTTCCTGGGCCGCTTCGACCAGGAGAAGCTCTCCACCCGCGTCGAGGGGCTGCTGCACCAGGCGGCCGACGTCACCGAGCAGCTGCTGGGCGCCCTGCGCGCCGAGGATGCCGCCGCCGGTTCGGCCGGTGCGCCGGGGTCCACCGCCGGTGGCGCCGAGAAGGGCGCCGGCGGTGACGGCGGAGTCGTCGACGCCGATCCGGACATCGTCGACGGCGAGGTCGTCGACAACGGCACCGACAACTTTGCCGATAACGCTGCCGGGGAGGACGACGCCAACCGATGATCATCCAGCAGATTTACCAGTGGATCGAGATCGTTTTCCGCATCGGTTTGCCCATGCTCCTGGCCATCGCGTCCGTCGCCGGCCTGATCATGGTCCTGACCACGCGTTCCGATGCCTTCGACGCCGCCGACCGCAAGAGCAAGGGCGTGTGGGCGGCGATGCTCGGCGGCGCGACGGCGTTCCTCGCGTTCCCCATGATCGGGTGGATGATGCTCGGGATCCCCATCATCGCCTCGCTGGTCATCACCGGCATTTACTGGCTCGACGTGCGGCCGCAGATCCGCGGCATCCTGGATAACGCCCAGGGCGGCTGGTAGCGCACCAGCGAAAAGAGCCGGCCCCCACCGCGATGGTGGGGGCCGGCTCTTTTCGTCGGTTCTGCGCGTGCCTCGGTCACTCGAAGACGACGGTGCGGTTCCCGTAGACCTGGACGCGGTCCTCGAGGTGCCAGCGCAGCCCGCGGGCGAGCACCTGCTTCTCGGCGTCGCGACCCTCGCGCTGCATGTCGCGGGGGGTGTCCTTGTGGGAGACGCGGATGACGTCCTGCTCGATGATCGGCCCGTCGTCGAGGTCGGACGTGGCGTAGTGGCAGGTCGCGCCGATGAGCTTCACGCCGCGCTGGTGCGCCTGGTGGTACGGGCGGGCGCCCATGAACGACGGCAGGAAGCTGTGGTGGATGTTGATGGCCCGGCCCTCCCACATCTCGCACAGGTCGGCGGGGAGGATCTGCATGAAGCGCGCGAGCACGATGGCGTCGGGGTTTTCGGCGTTGACCAGCTCGGCGACCTCGTCGAAGGCGTGGCGCTTGCCGATGGCGTCCTTCGGGAACGGCACGTGGTGGAACGGGATGCCGTGGGCGCGGGCCAGCGGCTCGAGGTTGTCGTGGTTGCCGATCACCGCGGCGACGTCCATCGGGTAGTCGTTCTGGTCGACGCGGCCGAGGAGGTCCTGCAGGCAGTGGCCTTCCTTGGTCACCAGGATCACCGCGCGCTTGGGCACGCCGTTGTCGGAGATCTTCCACTGGGCTTCCGGGCCGAGGGCCTCGACGACGGGGCGGAAGGCCTCGCGGACCTCTTCCAGCGTCATGTCGAGTTCGTCGGCGCGGACGGCCTGGCGGGTGAAGAACCACTTGGTCTCGGGGTCGGAGAAGAAGTGGGCTTCGGTGATCCAGGCGCCGATTCCGGTCAGGAAGGACGACAGGTGCGAGACGATGCCGGTCGAGTCGGGGCAGCCGAGCGTCAGGATGTACTGGCGCTCCTGCGGTGCCTGCTTCGGTTGAGCCAACGGTGAACGGGTCATTCCCGCGATTTTAGCCGCCGCGCATACGCTGGGGCCCATGAGCCAGCCGTTTGCCCTGCAGCATGCCGCGTCCACCGATGTCGCCGTCTTCGATCCGGAGCTTCCCGCCGATGGGGTCCGCGCCGCGGTGGAGGCGGCCGCGGCGTCGGGGTGCGCGGGCGTGCGGTTGCTGCCGGCCATGCTGGGCCAGCTCGGCGCGGATGCCGCGGGCCGGTTGCGGGTCGGGGTGGTCTGCGGCTTTCCGACGGGCCGCTCCCACATCCTGGTCAAGGCCGCCGAGGCCCGGCTCGCGGCGGAGCACGGCGCCCATGACGTCGCGGTGGTCCTCGATCGGGCCGCGGTGGCCACCGGCGACGCCAACGCGGTGCTGTCGGAGGTCGTCGCCCTGCGCGGCGCGGTCGCGGCGCCGACGCAGCTGACGGTGGTCGTCGACGCCGGGTTGCACGCTTCCGGATTGCTTGACGACGCCTCATTCGACGCCATCATCGCCGCCATCTCCGCAGGGGGCGCCGACGCGGTGGCGACGGGCATCGGCTGGGGCGCCGGTGCCGGCACCGTGGAGCGACGAGGCGCCGGCCCCGAGCAGATACTGCGCATCCGTGCGGCGGCGCCGGGCCTCGGCGTCATCGCGGTGATCGGCGACGCCGGCGAGCGCGTCGGCACCAACGGAGAAGGCGAAGACCCCGGCGACCGCGCCGCAAAGGCGCTGGCCGCCGGGGCCCACGTGGTGCAGGTGCCGGCTGCGTCGGTGTTCGGGGACTGAAAGGCGGAGTCGACGGAGCCGACCCCACCACCAGAGCGACCGTCTAGCGGTACTCGATCGCCGACAGTCCCGACAGGGCGATGTCGCGGCCCTCGAGGACCACGTTGACGCCCTTGTCGGTGACGGTGACGTCCTTGACGGTGAAGCCATGGCCGATCTGCTGGGCGGGGCCCGTCAGGGCGGCCTCCGCGAAGCGCGAGATCAGGCCGTCGGCGCCCATGCCCAGAACGGAGCCGCCCTCGATCTCCGCGGTGACTCCGCCGTCGCGGACGACCGGGCGCAGGTCCACCGTGGCCAGGCCGCCGGAAAACTCGGCCGTGAGCACCCCGCGGTCCGGATGCGGGGTCAGCCCGGTCAGGCGCACGGCGGAGGTGATCAGGTCCTCGATGAGGTTGCCCGACCCTCCCGACGCATCGGAGACGCGGATGTTCGCCTCGGCGATCATCAGCTCCGGCGGCAGCTCGGAGACGACGTCGACGCGCGCCGCCACCGGATCATTGGTGTTGGAGATGTCCACGTCCGACAACGTCACGTCGGCGGCCGGCGAGCCCACGATCTGCGGCGTTCCATTCTCCGCGCGCGGATCGGTGACCTGCAGCGTCGACGGCGTCTTCAAGTTCATGCTGCCCAACTCGTTGGTCAGCAGCGCCAACAGCACCGGGCTCGAGCCGAAGGAGGTCTCCACCTCCTCGCTCACCACCGCGCCACGGGACTCCTCCGCCTGGCGGAAACCATCCGAAATCTCCTTGCCCAGGAACATGCGCAGCGCGATCTCGCCGACCACCAGCACCAGGGCGATGACCAGCACCACGCCGACCAACACGCCCAGCGGATTGCCGCGCTTCTTCGACTTCTTCCTCTTCGCGTTCACGAGTCACAGCATGGCGCAAACCCGCCGCCGGAGCCACAACGGGCCCCCGGACGGCGAAAACCCGCACACCGGGCGGTGTGCGGGCGCGGTGGCCGTCGTCAAGCAACGGCCCAACCCGACCGGGACGGACCCGGCCGGGAAGAAACGGACTAGGCGTTCTTGGCCAGGTACTCCTGCAGGATGCCCGCTTCCTTCTGGAACAGGCCATCGACCGCCGCGGCGACCTTCGGCTCCAGGATCGCGCCCATCATGGGCACGTTCACGGTGACGTCCGCACCCGTGACGATCGCCGAACCATCGCCCGCCGGCGAGAGCTTCTGCGTGCCGGAGAACGTCACCGGCATGCCCGTGACATCGGCATCGACCGTGGCATCGGCCGAATCGCCGGCCAGCGGGCCCCAGGAAATCTTGCGCACGACGATGAGGTCGTTCTTGATCAGGGACTTGACGGCATCCGGAAGGGCATCGGTGGCCAGGGTCTGCTTGAGCTCGACGTTGATGCGGTCACCCTCGTTGTCGAAGGAGACGACCTCGCCGGCGGGCGTGGAAAGGTTCTCGGCCAGGTACGTCCAGTAGGCGTTGTCCGACAGGGCCGCGTGGACCTTCTCGGGGGCGTAATTGACGTTGGCGGTGATCTCGGTGTGGGAAGCCATGCCCCCGATACTAACGTGGGGGGCGTGCACGAATCAGCCTTGACGCGAATCTCCGGTGTTTCCGGGGCCAAAATCGACCACGACGTGGCGTTCCGCGACCTGACCACGCTCCGCCTCGGCGGGAAACCGGCCGCCGCCGTGCGCTGCGCGACCGTCGATGCGGTCGTCGAGGTCGTCCGCGCGCTCGATGAGGCGGGTGTGCCGCTGCTCATCGTCGGCGGCGGCTCGAACCTCGTCGTCGCCGATGAGCCCGGCGATCTGGTGGCCGTGATCATCGAGGCCGACGACGTCGTGCTGGGGACCTCCGGGCATGGGCTCGACGTCGACGGCGCGACCGTGGAGGCCGAGGCCGGCGCCGTGTGGGACGACGTCGTGGAGATGTCCGTCGCCGCGGGCTTCGGCGGCCTGGAGTGCCTGTCGGGCATCCCGGGTTCGGCGGGGGCGACGCCGGTGCAGAACGTCGGCGCGTACGGCGCGGAGGTGTCGTCGACGCTGGAGGGCGTGCGCCTCTACGACCGCCGCACGGGCGCCGACGAGTGGGTGTCGCCCGAGTCGCTCGAGCTGGCGTACCGGTTCTCCAACCTGAAGTTCACCGCCCGCGCCGTCGTCCTGGCCGTGCGGTTCCGCCTGACGGTCGACGGCCTGTCGGCGCCGCTGCGCTACGGCGAGCTGGCCAAGCGCCTGGGCGTCGGGCCGGAGGAGGGGGCGTCCGGCGAGGCGCGCCGCCCCGTCGCCGACGTGCGCGAGGCGGTGCTGGCCCTGCGCCGCGGCAAGGGCATGGTGCTTGACGACGACGACCACGACACCTGGTCCGCCGGTTCCTTCTTCACCAACCCCATCGTCGGCGAGGCCGAGGTCGAGGGCGTGCGGGCGCGGGTGGCCGAGGCGTGCGGCGCGGAGGTGGCGGAGTCGATGCCGTCGTATCCCGGCGGGAAGCTGTCGGCGGCGTGGCTGATCGAGCGCGCGGGTTTCCCGAAGGGCCATCCGGGGGAGGGGGCGCCGGCCCGCTTGTCCACGAAGCACACCCTCGCGTTGACCAATCGCGGCGGCGCCGCCTCGTCCGATCTCATCGCGCTGGCGCGGGAGGTCCGCGATGGTGTCCGTGATGCGTTCGGCGTGACGCTGGTGCCCGAGCCGGTGTGGATCGGCGCCGAGCTGGATTAGCGCCGGCCCAGGGCGGCGCCGAGCTGGATCAGCGCCGGCCCACGGCGTCGCCGCTCTGGATCAGCGCCGGCCGAGGGCGGCCGAGCTGTGGTCCTGCCCCGTTCCACTTCTCCGCCGCCGAACAGGTCCGGCCCCGGCCCACGTCGTGGCGCCCCACATCGTCGTCCACTCAGTCCACCTCTCGTCATCGCCGGCTCCTTCACCGCTCTTCACCGCCGGCCCACATAGTCGTCCACCCAGTTCTCCGCTCGTCACCGCCGCCGAAGCCAAACCACGGGGTCTAAAACTCGGGGTCAGGGTTGACCCCGTGGTTTGGGCGCTGAATTCGGCCGACCCCGTGGTTTAGACCCCGTGGTTTGGGATTGAGCGCCCGTGACCCCGTGGTTTCCCGAGCTGCGCCCTCGAATCCGGCGCCATCGGTCGCCTCGACGCCGACCAGGATCGCCGCCGAGGCTAAATCCCGACTTCTAAACCACGACAGGAGCCGGTTTCGGTCGCCAAAACCCGACATCGCCGGTGAAGTCGGACTTTGGATGTCGGGGTTTGGGATTGGCCGGGGTGATGTCGGGGTGTGAGTCCGGGGAGTGACTCTGTTTTGGCGCGGGTATGGGCTCAGGGCGTGGGGTTCGACCGGGTGATGTCGGGGTGCGGGGTTGGGCGCCGGTGGATCCGGTGGTGTGGCGGAGACGCCGAAGCCCCCGGCACGGGCGGGTGGCGGGGGCGTGGGCGTCGTCAAGCAAGTGAAGCGGGGAACGCGAACCGCTGCTGCGACTGGTTCCGGGAGCGCTACGGCTACCGACGGTGCAACGGCTGCGGCTGCCGCTACTTCCTCCGCGAGGCGAGGGAATCGACGGTGCGGCCGGAGTCCTCGAGCTGCTTCATCAGCACGTCGCGGACGTCGCGGCGGCGGATCTTGCCCATCTGATCGCGCGGCATCTCATCGAGGTGGAAGAACGCGCGCGGCACCTTGTAGCCGGTCAGGTTCTCGCGGGCGTGGGTGCGGTAGGCGTCGATGTCGAGATTGGCGTAATCGCCCAGGGCCACGGCGGCGACGACGAGCTCGGAACCATCGGCCTTGGGCAGGCCCACCACGGTCGCGTCGGCGATGTCCGGGTGATCGAGCAGCACCTCCTCGACCTCGGCGGGATAGACGTTGAAGCCGCCGGTGATGATGACCTCCTTGATGCGCGCCACCAGGCGAAGGAAGCCGTCCTCCTCCAGCACGCCGACGTCGCCGGTGCGGTACCAGCGGCCGCCCGCCGCCCCATCCGGGCCATCGGTGAACGACGCCTCCGTGTCCTCCGGGCGGTTGAGGTAGCCGGCGAAAATCTGCGGGCCGCGGACGACGACCTCGCCCTCCGACCCATCGGCGACGCCCTCGGTCGGGTTCTCCGGGTCGACGACGGCGACCTCGGTGTCCGGGAAGGGGATGCCCACGTAGCCCGGGCGGCGATTGCCGTCCATCGGGTTGCCGACGATGATCGGCGACGTCTCGGTCAGGCCATAGCCCTCCACCAGGCGGCCGCCGGTGAGGCGCTCCCACTTCTCCACCGTCGACACCGGCAGCGTCGCCGCACCGCAGAAGCTGTACTTCACGCCGGTGATGTCGATCTTCTTGGCCTCGGCGGTGGCGATGATCTTCTCGTACAGCGTGGGCACGCCCGGCACCCAGGTGGGGCGGTTGTTCTTCATCACCTTCATGATCAGGTCCATCTCCGCCGCCGGCACCAGGACCAGCTCGGCGCCGATGAGCATGGCCAGGTTGTTGACGATGGTCAGCCCGTAGGCGTGGAAGAGGGGGAGCACGCCGAGGACGGTCTCCTTCTCGTCGCCGAGCCCCGGCACCCACGCCTTGCCCATGAGGATGTTGGCGACCAGGCCGCGGTGTTTGAGCTGCGCGCCCTTCGGTGTGCCGGTGGTGCCGGAGGTGTACATGATCACGGCGACGTCGTCGAGGTCGACGCCGGTGGGCGATTCGATGTCGCGGCCGTCGCCGCCGACGCCGTCGCCGAGGACTGCGTCGAAGCCCATGACCTGCGGCGCCGGCGCGTGGAGCTTGTCGCGCGAGGCCCGCAGCGCCGGGATCGGCAGCTTCAGCGCGGTGCGCATGGCCCACGGCAGGTCGCGGCGCATGTCCACGCCGATGATGGTCTCCAGCGGGGTGTCGCGGCGCAGTTCCTCGAGCACGGGCACGGTCTTGTCCCAGCAGATGGCGATGCGCGCGGCGTGGTCGTTGAAGGGGTGGCGCAGTTCGTGGGCGGTGTAGAGCGGGTTGTGCTCGATGACGATCGCGCCCAGGCGCAGTACGGCCCAGTAGGCGATGACGTGCTGGGGGCAGTTGGGCATCACCAGCGCGACGTGGTCGCCGCGGCGCACGCCGAGGGCGCGCAGTCCGGCGGCGGCGCGGCGCACCTGGCCGTCGAGTTCGGCGTACGTCCAGCCGCGGCCGAAGAACCGCAGGGCGGTGCGCTCGGGGTACTGCTCGATGGCCTGGTCGTATACGTCGACGAGGGTGGTGTCGCCGTAGTCGAGGTGGGGTGCGGTCCAGTCGGGGTAGTGCCGGAGCCAGGTCTTGTCGGCGGATGCGCTCATGGTGTGTCTCCTTCGTAACCTACGAATGCGTAACTTATCATAATTTCGATATCGCCGCAGGTGCGGGCCGCGGCCGCGCCTCACCGTCCGAGTGTTCCGCAAATCACCCCGGGGCCTCGGGCGCCGAGTGCACCCGACGGGTGAACGCGCCGCGCACCGGCGGGGTGAAGGACGTTTGCGGAGCGTGCTTGACGACGGGCATTGTGGAGCCATGAACGGCCACAACGAGGCGCACGCCGGGCATCGCCCCGAGCGGGTCGCGGTCATCTCGATGCACACTTCGCCGCTCGAGCAGCCGGGCACCGGCGACGCCGGCGGCATGAACGTCTACGTGCTGCGCACCTGCCGGGAGCTCGCCGCCCGCGGCATCGCGGTGGACGTGTACACCCGCGCGACCCGCCCGATCCAGGGGGAGGTCGTGGAGGTGGGGCCGAATCTGCGGGTGATCAACATCGTCGCAGGGCCGTACGAGGGCATCTCGAAGTCGGAGCTGCCCACGCAGCTGGCGGCGTTCACGGGCGGCGTGCTCACTTTCGCGCGGTGCCATGACCTGCGCTATTGCGTGGTCCATTCGCATTATTGGCTGTCGGGCCAGGTCGGGTGGCTGCTGCGGGACCTGTGGCGGGTGCCGCTGGTGCACACGGCGCACACGCTGGCGGCGGTGAAGAACCTCCACCTCGCCGAGGGCGATTCTCCCGAGCCGGAGTCGCGCCGCATCTGCGAGCAGCAGATCGCCGACAACGCCGACGTCATGGTGGTCAACACCGACGAGGAAAAGAACAATCTGACCGAGCATTACGACGCCGACGCTTCCCGCATCGAGGTCATCCCCCCGGGCGTCGACGTGCACCTGTACAGCCCGGGCAACGACCGCGCCACGGAGCGGTGCCGCCGCGAGCTGGGCATTCCGCTGCAGGCGAAGGTGATCCTGTTCGTCGGCCGACTGCAGCGACTCAAGGGCCCGCAGGTTCTGTTGCGCGCCGTCGCGGAGCTGGTGTCGCGCCGCCCGCGCCACAATCTCAAGGTCATCATCTGCGGCGGGCCCTCGGGCACGGGCCTCGAGCGCCCCGACGAGTTCGTCGATCTCGCCGAGGAGCTCAACCTCGGCGGCGTCGTCCGCTTCCTGCTGCCCCGCCCGCCGGAGGAGCTGGTCAGCCTGTACCGCGCCGCCGACGTCGTCGCCGTGCCCAGCTACAACGAGTCCTTCGGCCTGGTGGCCATGGAGGCCCAGGCCGCCGGCACCCCGGTCGTCGCCGGTCGCGTCGGCGGCCTGCCCATCGCGGTGGCCGACGGGGAGACGGGGGTCCTGGTCGACGGCCATGGCCCGGGCCAGTGGGCGGATGCACTCGAAGAGCTTCTCAACGACGACGCCCGCCGCATCTCCATGGCGGCCGCCGCACCGGCGCACGCGAGCGAATTCTCGTGGGAACGGACCGTCGACAAGCTCTTGGATGTTTACGATCGGGCACTGTCCGGGCTCGACGACGACGATTGCGGCCCGCGCGAGGCCGAAGGGAGCCGATGACATGACCGAGCAGAACAACCCCGCAGACCCCGCCGATCCCACAGGCGCGCCGGGCCAGCGGCTGGAGGCGCTGACCTCGCAACTCGAGCGGATGGGCGTGGAGCACAAGACGGCGGAGGACTCGGCGATCGTCGTGCTGCCGGGCACCCGCAAGCTCAAGACCGTGTGCCTGCTCACGCCCGCCCCCGACTCGCTGCGCGTCGAGGCGTTCGTCTGCCGCAACCCGGAGGAGAACCACGCCGGCGTCCACGAATGGCTGCTGCAGCGCAACCGCCGGCTGTTCGGCATCGCGTACACCGTCGACGCGCAGGGCGACATCTACCTGGTGGGCCAGCTGCCGCCGCAGCTTGACGACGACGACCTCGACCGCCTGCTGGGGCAAGTGCTCGAGGCGTCGGACGGGGACTTCAACAAGATCCTCGAGCGCGGGTTCTCCACCTCGATCAAACGCGAGTGGGAGTGGCGCGTCGACCGCGGCGAGTCGCTGGCCAACCTGGAGCAGTTCCGGCACCTGACCGGCGGCGACTGACCCGCCCGCCCCGTGCTGCGGCGGGGAGCCTCCCGGAATGGGGGAGCGCGAGCGCGGGGGCCCGTTTTCGGGCATGATCGAGGACATGAGCAACGGAAAACTTGTCCTCGTCCGCCATGGTCAGAGTGAGTGGAACGCCTCCAACCAGTTCACCGGCTGGTACGACGTCGCACTGACCGACAAGGGCCGCGCGGAGGCCGTCCGCGCCGGCGAGATGATGGTCGAGGCCGGACTCGAGCCGACCATCCTGTACACCTCGCTGCTGCGCCGCGCGATCAACACCGCGCACATGGCCCTCGACGCCGCCGACCGCCTGTGGATCCCGGTCGTGCGCGACTGGCGCCTCAACGAGCGCCACTACGGTGCGCTCCAGGGCCTGAACAAGGCCGAGACCAAGGAGAAGTACGGCGAGGACCAGTTCATGGAGTGGCGCCGCTCCTACGACACCCCGCCGCCGGAGCTGGAGGACGACTCGCCGTACTCGCAGGCCAACGACCCGCGCTACGCGGCCGTCGAGAACGCGCCGAAGACTGAGTGCCTGCAGGACGTGGAAAAGCGCCTGATCCCGTACTTCGAGGCCGAGATCCTGCCGCGCCTGAAGAACGGCGAGACCGTCATGGTCGCCGCGCACGGCAACACCCTGCGCGCCATGCTCATGTACCTCGACGGCATCACGCCGGAGGACATCGCCGAGGTCAACGTCCCCACCGGCATCCCGCTGGTCTACGAGTTCGACGCCTCCGGCACCGTCCAGAACCCGGGCGGCACCTACCTGGACCCTGAGGCCGCCGCGGCCGGCGCCGCCGCCGTGGCCAACCAGGGCAACAAGTAGCGTTCCACGGCGCTGCCGGGCCCGTTTGATCGCTGGCCCGCTCGATGGCTGGCACGCTTCGCCGCACGGCCATTTGAGTCGCCGGCGGCAGGGGCCGCATCCGCTTCGGCGGGTGTGGCCTCTTTTGCGTGCACCGATTTCTTGCACGTGCGCGGCGCCTCTTTTCGTGCACCGACTTCTTGCGTGTGCGCGGGCATCTGCCGCGGCCGGTGCCAGGTGGCCCGTAGCGGCGTTGGATCTCGCCGCGCGCACTCCGGCACCAGCCGGCGACGCTGAGGGGCACACAGCGCCGCTTTCGTGTTTTCGCTGGTCACGGGGGCGGTGGCCGTCGTCAAGCGAGTCGAATCCGGCCACGAAAGCAACCTGAGAGAAACCTATTCAAGAACATCCCGTGCGTGGCCGTCGAAGAAGCCGCGTACGGGATGATCTTGAGCTTTTGGGCCCCCTTTTCTTCAAGTTCGTCCCGTGCGTGTCCCGGGTGAACGTCGCGCACGGGATGAGATTGAATCGGTGGGTCAACACCCACGATTTTCGGGCCCTTTTCGGGGGTCCGCCGGGAGATTGGCGGGAAGTTCGAGCGGGATGGATGGAGCTTGCGGGGAGCCGGCCGTGAGGTGGCCGGGGATCGGCGTGAAATCGGTTGCCGTTCTCGGGAGTCCGCCGGGCGAGGGCGACCGCCGGGGGATAGGGTGGATCCGTGACATCTACCATTCTCGCGGCTCTAGTGGGCGCGGCCGTCATGGCCGCGATACTCATCGGGGGCGGTGCCGTCGCCGGGGTGGTGAAATCGGTGTCCAAGAAGCGCTCGGGGGCGGACGAGCGCGTCACCACCATCGCCCAAGTCCTGCACCTGGCCATACAGGGATCCCCGACGGGTGTGGCGGTCGTCGACATTTCGCGCGACGTATTGCTGTCGAACCCGCAGGCCCACCAGCTCGGGCTGATGCACGAGCGGGTCCTGCACGACCTCGGCTGGGAGGCGGCGCTGCGGGTCTTCGATTCGCAGGAGGAGCAGGAGCTCAACCTCGTCATCCCCGCCCGTCGCGCCGGCGCCCCCGACAAGTCCGTCCGCTGCCTGGTCAGCCCGCTGACCATGTCGGATGACCGTTTCGTGGTGCTCTACGCCACGGACGAGTCGGAGCTGGTCCGCATGGAGGCCGCGCGCCGCGACTTCGTGGCCAACGTCTCCCACGAGCTGAAGACCCCGGTCGGCGCGATGAGCCTGCTGGTGGAGGCCCTGGCGGAGGCCAAGGGCGACCCGGATGCGGTCGAGCATTTCTCCGAGAGCCTCACCCGCGAGGCGAAGCGGCTGTCGATGATGATCACCGAGCTGATCTCCCTGTCCAAGCTGCAGGGCGCAGAGGCGCTGCCGGACATGGAGCCGTTGCCGGTGGCGGAGATCGTCGAGTCGGCGGTGCACCGGACGAAGATCCTCGCGGAGCAGGCGGGCATCACCGTCGGCACCGATTGCGAGGAGGGGCTGATGGTCATGGGCGATCGGTCGTTGCTGATCACGGCGGTGTCCAACTTGATCACCAACGCCGTGAATTACTCGCCGGAGCAGACGCCGGTGAGCGTGTCGGTGAATATGTCCGACGGCGACACCGTCGCGGTGCGCGTCACGGACCGGGGCATCGGCATTTCGCTGGCGGACCAGGAGCGCATCTTCGAGCGGTTCTTCCGCGTGGACAAGGCGCGGTCGCGGTCGACCGGCGGGACGGGGTTGGGGCTGGCGATCGTCAAGCACGTCGTCGCAAACCACAAGGGGGCCATTAAGATTTGGAGCAGGCCCGGGACGGGTTCGACCTTCACCCTCGAACTCCCGGCCCTGAAGAAGGAAGGATGATCCACCCGTGACCTCCGTTCTCATCGTCGAAGACGAAGCCGCCCTCGCCGAACCCTTGGCGTTCCTGCTGAAAAAGGAGGGGTTCGATGTCCGCGTGGCGGGCGACGGCCCCACCGCGCTGGCGGAGTTCGAGGCCCATCACATCGACATCGTGCTGCTGGACCTGATGTTGCCGGGCATGAGCGGCACGGAGGTGTGCAAGAACATCCGCCTGCGCTCGAACGTCCCGGTGATCATGGTGACGGCGCGCGACAGTGAGATCGACAAGGTCGTGGGCCTGGAGATCGGCGCGGACGATTACGTGACCAAGCCGTACAGTTCCCGCGAGCTCATCGCCCGCATCCGCGCGGTGCTGCGCCGCGGCGGGGAGCAGGAGTTCGACGGGGAGGTGGCGGAGGAGGACGTCCTGCGCGGTGGCCGTGTGGTCATGGACGTCGAGCGTCACGTGGTCATGGTCGACGATGAGCAGGTGCCCATGCCGCTGAAGGAGTTCGACCTGCTGGAGTATCTGCTGCGCAACAGTGGCCGGGTGCTCACGCGCGGCCAGCTCATCGATCGCGTCTGGGGCGCCGATTACGTCGGCGACACGAAGACCCTCGACGTGCACATCAAGCGCCTGCGCTCGAAGATCGAGCTGAGCCCCTCCCGGCCGCAGCATCTGGTGACGGTGCGCGGGCTGGGCTACAAGTTCGAGGATTAGGTTGCTTTGCGACGGCGCGGCGCCGTCGCAAAGCACCCTCACACCTCGCCGGGGGCCAATCCCTCGCGTGCCGCCCGCGTGGCGGGGTGGATGGCCAGCAGCGGGTACCCGGAGGGGCCGAAGGCGGCGGCGCGGCCCGCGGCCTCGCGGGCGCGGCAGTGGTCGGCGAGGATTTCGTAGCAGGCTTCGCCGATGAGCTCGACGAGCTCGGAGCGGTGCGACTTCCAGATGGCGTCGGCGTGGCCGTGGGCGCCCGGGTCGCCGGTGCAGTACCAGTCGAAGTCCTCGCCGCCGTCGCCCCAGCCGCGGCGGTCGTATTCGGTGATGGTGGTGCGCAGGATCTCGTGGCCGTCGGGGCGGTCCTCGTAGGCCTCCAGGCGGCGCAGGGGCAGCTGCCAGCACACGTCGGGCTTGGCCTTGACGTGGTCGACGTCGTGGGCGGCGGCCCACTGGTGCAGGGCGCAGCCGGCGCCGCCGGGCCAGCCGGCGCGGTTGGCGAAGATGCAGGCGCCGTCGAGGACGGGGGTTTTCAGGGCGGGTTCGGGGTTGCCGTCCTCGTCGTCGAGCTCGTCCCATTCGAGCCAGGGCTCCAGGGGTTCGGAGGCGCTCCTTTCGGAGTCGATGTCCCGGAACCAGGCGGCCACCGAGTCGGGGCGGTTCTGCCACCAACCGCGTGGCGACGGCGCGTCCCCGGCGTCGGATTCCATCGCCCGGACGGTGGCGGTGAGGCGGTCGCGGTCGTCTTCGTCGCAAAGAAACGCGCCATGCCCGCAGCAACCCACGTCCGAATTCCCGGAGTCGATTCCGTGGCACGCATCCGTGCCGAACACGCACGAGTACGTGGACAGGAGCCACGTGAGATCGCAGGTGATCACGTGGTCGGGGTCATCCGGGTTGGCGAACTCGAACCACTCGCGGGGGAAATCGGGGGCGACTTCCGCGGGCGAGGGCGCGGTTCCGCGGCCGGCGCGGGGGTGGAGCTGATTCACACCGGAACACGGTAGACCGTCTACCCTGAGACTCGTGCGATTAGGTGTATTGGACGTTGGCAGCAATACCGTTCATTTGGTGATGGTCGATGCCCGCCGTGGCGGGCACCCCACCCCGATGAGCGATACGAAGTCGACGATGAAGCTGGTCGAGTATCTCGACGACGACAATGATCTGTCGAAGAAGGGCATCGACAAGCTCACGGGCTACGTCGCCGAGGCGAAGAGCCTCGTCGACCAGATGCGGTGCGAAGAGATGATCAGCTTCGCCACCTCGGCGGTCCGCGACGCCCGGAACTCGGATGACGTCCTCGCCCACGTGGAGAAGGAGACCGGCATCCGCCTGGAGATCCTCTCCGGCGAGGACGAGGCGCGGCTGACGTTCCTGGCGGTGCGCCGCTGGTACGGCTGGTCGGCCGGGCGCATCGTCAACCTGGACATCGGCGGCGGTTCGCTGGAGCTGACGTCGGGCACCGACGAGGACCCGGATGCGGCGTACTCGCTGCTGCTGGGCGCGGGCCGATTGACCCACGAGTGGTTCGACACCGACCCGCCCGAGCGCAAGAAGATCGACCTGCTGCGCGACTACATCGATGCCGAGCTCGTGGAGCCCGCGCGTCACCTGCGCACGCTGGGCGACCCGGATCTGGCCGTGGCGACGTCGAAGACGTTCCGCACCCTGGCCCGCCTCACCGGCGCCGCCCCGAGCTCCGCGGGACCGCGGGTCAAGCGGACCCTGACCGCCCCCGGCCTGCGCCAATTGATCTCGTTCATCTCCCGCATGACTGCCGCCGACCGCGCCGAGTTGGAGGGCGTGAGTTCGAATCGCTCGCACCAGATCGTCGCCGGTGCCCTCGTTGCGGAGGCGAGTATGCGAGCATTGGGGCTTGAACAGGTGGAGATTTGCCCGTGGGCGCTGCGCGAGGGCGTGATCCTGCGCCGACTCGACGGCAATCTGTACGGAAAGGGATGAGATGAGCGACGAGAAGCTCACCGTTGCCGAGCTGATGGCGCGCCGCAACAAGGAGCGCGGCGATTCCGCCGGGTCCGGTGACCGTCCGCGCCGCCGGCGCCGCAGCCTGGAAGAGGGTGGCGTTTCCGTCGCCGAGCTGACCGGCTCCATTCCGCGCGTCGAGGCCGATGGCCCGCGCCGCGGGGCCCATGCCGTCGTCGAGGACGACGAGCAGGTCACGGAGCAGGTGGGGGGCCAGGTCGACACCGGAGTTTCCGAGGTCGAGGCCCAGGCCCCCGAGCAGGTCAAGACCGAAGCCCCCGAGGCCCCCGAGACTGTCGAGTCTCCCGAGATCGTCGAGACGTACGACGAGGGTTCCGCCGAGGCGGAGTACGCCGACGAGCTGGCCGCCGCGGAGCAGTTCGAGGACGAGCCCGTCGACGAGGCTCCCGTGGAGGCTCCGGTCGACGAGTTGCCCGCCAAGGGCGCCGTCGAATCCGAATACGCCGAGGCTGAGTTTGCCGAGCCCGAGCCGTTCGACGAGGAAGGCTCCGCCGAGGCCGAGTACGCCGATGAGCTGGCCGTCGCGTCGCAGTACGAGGACGAGCCGGTCGATGAATCCGTCGACCAGCGCATCGACGAGCAGGTCAGCGAGCCCGTCGACGAGGTTCCCGCCGAGCCGCGCGAGCCCTTTTCCGTCCCGTCCGCCGTCCCGGTCGATCCCCGCCCGGTGATGGCCAACGACGAGACCGGCGAGATCACGTTCACGTTCACCAAGTTCCACGACGCCCGCACCGCCAGCGAGCCCGTCGCGGAGGTCGGCCCGATGGCCCGCGAGGTCCTCGAGGGCTCCATGGCCTACGACGATCGCCCGACGAGCGTCATCCCGGTCATCGAAGACGATGCCGAAGACGATGCCGTTGCGCACGCGGATGCCGCCGTGGAGACCGAGACCGCGGCCGATGCCGTGGCCGAAGACCGCGACGTCCACGAGCGCGACGACTACCGCGACGACTACGCCGACGACCGCGACTACGACGATCACGCCTTCGACGGTTCGGCCATCGCCGCCGCCGGCGGCGGTGCCGTTGCCGGTGGTTCGGCCGCCGCGATGGCCGCACACGCCGATGACGTGCCGACCGCGTACCGCGAGTACGACGAGCGCGATGAGGACTTCGCCGCAGCGTCCGGCGCCACGGCCGCCGTCCCGGCCACGAAGGACTCCGCGAAGCCGAAGTCGGCCAAGGCGACCGAGGCAGAGAAGGCCGAGAAGGCTGAGAAGGCCTCGAAGCAGAAGCCCGCGAAGGCCACGAAGAAGTCCCGCGAGGACTACGCCGAGGACAACTCGCTGAGCATCGGCCTGCTCATCGCCCAGACGATCGTCGGTCTGCTGTTCGGCGGCCTAGTCTTCGCGCTGTTCATGATGCTGTGGATGGTCCTGCCCACGGCGGTCGTCGCCGTCATCGCGGTGGCCTTCGCCTTCGGCCTGGTCATCGTGGTCAACCTGATCCGCCGCGACCGCGACCGGGTCACCCCGATCCTGGCCGGCATCGTCGGCCTGGTCGTCTCCTTCGCGCCGTACGTGCTCACCATGTTGTGATCCCCCGGACGCCCGCACAGCGCCCCGCCCTGGTTAGCCAAGGCGGGGCGCTTTTGGCACACTGGCCGACCATGACACGAATTGCGGTTATCGGCGGAGGAAAGATCGGCGGCGCGCTCATCGGCGGCCTCATCGACGGCGGGGTGGACCCGAAGTCCATCTACCTGGTGCAGCGCTCGCCCGAGCGGCGCAAGGAGCTGCGCGACGCCTACGGCATCGTCGACGCCGACGACGCCGAGCAGGCCGTCGACGGCGCCGACGTGGTGTTCCTGTGCGTGAAGCCGCACGGCATCGTCGGCGTGCTGGAGAGCATCGCCGGCACCATCGACGAAGGCGAGGGCGACACCATCGTGGCGTCCATGGCCGCGGGCATCACGCTCGAGGAACTGGAGTCCGTCTGTGCCGTGGGCACGCCGGTCGTGCGCGTCATGCCCAACACCCCGATGCTCGTGGGCCGCGGCGTCAACGCCATCGCCCCGGGCCGCTTCACCAACGACGATCACGTCGGCCAGGTCAGCTCGCTGCTGGAGAAGGTCGGCCACGTCGAGGTCGTCGAGGAGAAGCAGATGGACGCCGTCACCGCGGTGTCCGGCTCCGGCCCGGCGTACTTCTTCCAGTTCGTCGAGGCCATGGTCGACGCCGGTGTCACCATGGGCCTCAAGCGCGATCAGGCCCAGCGCCTGGCCACCGCCACGGCCGCGGGTGCGGCGGAGATGATGATGGCCGAGGGCGCCGACCCGGTGACGCTGCGCGCCGACGTCTCCTCTCCCGGCGGCACCACGGCCGCGGCGACGTCCACCTTCGAGGAGGAGGGCCTGCGCCGCGCGGTCCTGCGCGCCATGCGCGCGTGCCACGACAAGTCCGCGTCGATGGGGCGCCCGGCGGGCAAGTAGTCCGCGCCGGGCCGTCGCAAAGCAAGCGCAAAGCACGCGCAAAGCGAGCCCAAAGCACGCGTAAAACCAAGCCGGGTAGGGGATCTGCGGCAGCGGCCACGGCCCGCCGCCCCCCACCGGCCCACCCCGGGAAAAATCGCCCGGGACGCGCCCTCCCGGCCCCGCGGGAGGGTTTTCGCAGTTGACGGGCGGCGACGGGCCCGGCCGCGCGATCTGGGCGCACCAGCAACAAACGTAACGGTTGCCCCATTCGCGCCCTTGTATCGCATTAGCACCATCGATAACGGTAGGGTTTAGGAAGCAACCGCGTGTTCACAGTCTCTGCAGGAGGGGAAGCCTGCAGCGCGCGGAGTGCGCTGAAGGGAAAACGATAATGACGAATGCCGAGAACGGGACGTTTCTGACGGTGGCCGAGGTCGCCGAGATCATGCGCGTGTCCAAGATGACCGTGTACCGCCTGGTCCACGCCGGTGAGCTGCCGGCGGTGCGGGTCGGCCGTTCCTTCCGCGTCCACGAGAGCGCGGTCAAGTCGTACCTGGACTCGTCCTTCTACGACGCCGGATAAGCCCGTTTCGGGTCGTTCGCCGCGTTTCGCGCACGGTGGCGGGTGAGGGGCGTTTGACCCCGGCACCCGGCTCCCCGCTATGATTGACCCGATTGGCGCCCGACGCGCCCCATGATTCGCCCTCTGCCCTGCGCGGGGTCGGCGCCCGGGGCACCGCGTCGGTCGCGATAACCAGCACAGAAGTCAACGAATAGCGAGGTCGAGCCGATGGGTTCCGTCATCAAGAAGCGCCGCAAGCGCATGTCGAAGAAGAAGCACCGCAAGATGCTCCGACGCACCCGAGTGCAGCGCCGGAAGCTCGGCAAGTAGGTCACGGGGCGGGTTTTCCCGCGTCGAGGGCCCACAGCGCCCGTTCCACCTCAGGTGGGGCGGGCGTTTCGCCGTTTCCGGGTGCGGTTGCTTTACGACGGCCTCGCTCGCCCGCGACCCCCAACCGCCGGTGAACGCCAACCGCCGGTGAACGCCGATGCCGCCCGGTATCGTCGTGGGCATGATTCCGGAACCCGACCTCGAGTTCGTCGAGGGCACGTGGTTTCCCGCCCTCGCCCAGCTGCACGACCACTGGTTCCGCGTGGACGTCCACGGCGGGGAGCGCATTCCCGCCGATGGCCCGGTGATGGTCGTGGCCAACCATTCGGGCAATTTGCCCATCGACGCGATCATGGCGCAGCTGTCGCTGCACCGCGCCTCGGGGCGGCTGCTGCGGTTCTTGGCCGGCGATGTGGCGTTTTCGCTGCCGGTGGTCTCCGAGTTGGCCACGAAGGTGGGGGCGGTGCGCGCCAGCCGTGACGCCGCCGGCGCGCTGCTGGGGGCGGGGGAGATGGTCGGGGTGTTCCCGGAGGGCTACCGCGGCCTGGGCAAGCCGTATACGCAGCGCTATCAGTTGCAGGCGTTCGGCCGCGGCGGGTTCGCGGCGGCGGCGCTGCGCCACGGCGCGCCGATCGTCCCGGTGGCCATCACGGGCGCGGAGGAGATCTACCCGCAGCTCGGTTCCGTGCTGCGCGGGTCGGCGCTGCTGGGCGCGGAGGGCATGAAGGCGTCCAACATCGGCCACGCCGAGGGCGCCGCCCCCGTCGACGAGGCCCTGGAGTCCCTGGTGATGGGCATGGCCGACGTCCTGGCGCAAGGCGCGTCGACGCCGCTGAAGGATCTGCCCGCCTGGGCGCTGGGCGCCGACGGCGCCGCCGATCGCCGGGCGCTGGTCGAGCTCGTCCGCGACGTGGTGCTGTCCATCGCCCGCGGCCTGGGCATCCCGTACGTTCCTACCACGCCGTTTTTCCCCTGGCTGGGCGTGGCGGGCGCCGTGCCGCTGCCGTCGAAGTGGCGCATCGACGTCCTCGATCCCATCGATCCGCGGGACTGGGCCGAGTCCTATCGCGCCGGTTTCATGGAGCCTCCGGAGGCCGGGCCCGGCACGGGCGCGTCCCCGGGCATTGCGCTTGACGACGATCCCGTGTCCATTCTCGGCCTGTCCGACGAAGTCAAGCAGCGCATCCAGGCCACCCTGCTGCGCAACCTGCGCAACCGGAAGAGCGCCTTCTACTAGGAGTTTGAATTCACCGGCGCGCTTCGCGAGGCACGCCCGCGCAGCATCTTCCACGCCACGTATCCGCCGGCGGCGGAGGCCCCGGTGCCCGCGGCGGCGATGCCCCAGCGGGCGGCGGTGAACATGGTCCGCCGCAGCCGCCGGTAGTCGCGCACCGACCAGCCGCGCTCCTCTGCGACGCGGCGCAGGCGCCGATCCGGGTTGATGGCCACCGCCGACCCCACCATGGAGAGCATGGGCACGTCGTTGGCGGAATCCGAGTACGCCGCGCACCGGGACAGATCGAGGCCCGACGACGCCGCCAGCGCCGCGACCGCGTGCTTCTTGCCGGGGCCGTGGAGGATGTCGCCGACCAGGCGCCCGGTGAACTTTCCGTCCTCCACCTCGGCGACGGTGCCCAGCGCGCCGGTGAGCCCCAGCCGCCGCGCGATGACCTGCGCCAACTGCACGGGTGCCGCCGTGACCAGCCACACTTCCTGGCCTGCCTGCAGATGCAGGTCCGCCAGCTCCCGGGTGCCGGAGTAGACGCGGTCGCCGATGATCTCGTCGAAGATCTCCTCGGCCATGGCCAGGGTGTCGTCGACGCGGTGGCCCTTGATGAACGCCAGCGCCTGTTCGCGGGCCTCCGCGATGTCGCCCGGATCCTCCGAACCGGAGACGCGGAACTTCACCTGCTTCCACAGCATCCCGGCCAGTTCGCGGTAGTCGAAGAAGCCCCGCCGGGCCAGGCCGGCGCCGAACAGGAAGATCGATGCGCCCTGGACCAGGGTGTTGTCGACGTCGAAGAAGGCCGCCGCCCCCGCGTCCTGCGGGATGTCCGGGTGCGGCTCCGACAGCCGCTCGATGCCGCCGGCCGCGTCGACCGCGCCATGGACCGAGCGGTAGCCGACCAGCAGCTGGTCGGAGTCGATGCCGTAGACCTCGCCCATCGCCGCCAGCGCCGCGGCCTCGCCCGCCGCCCGCTGGGATTCCTGGTCCAGGGGGTGCAGGGCGACCGTCTCCAGGAAGTTGCGCACGGTGCCCTGCGACGGCAGCAGCTCCGACAGGATGTCGCCCGGGAGCAGGGGCGGACGGTCGGATCCTGGAGAGAGCACTGCGGTTTCCTCGACTTCTGGGTGCCGGAACTTCGGTCCGTTCATCGTATGCTGCCCACGGCGGGCCCGCCGTGGCCGCGGCCCGGGCGTCGGCGGCAATGGCAGCGGCCCCAATCGGAGACGCCCGAGAGAAAGATAACGACGAAAGGGGTGCCGGCATGTCCGTCGTCACGCTCATGACCCGCTCGACCTGCGGCTCCTGTGCCCGCGTGGAAGCCCAGATCCGCCCGATCGCCGCACGGCTCGGGGCGGAGGTAGAGGTCATCGACGTCGACGCCGGTGATTCGGGCGATGCCATCGAGTTCGGCGACCGCGTGCCCGTCGTTCTCGTCGACGGCGAGGAGATCGCCTGCTGGGAAATCGACGACGACGAGCTCATCGACGCGCTCAGTTGATTCGTCCCCGATAGGGGAGGGGGCATCCACCCCCGCAGCCCCCGGATCGGCGGTGAACACGAGTCCCGCATGGGCTCCACCGGGGCACTATGGGGGATGCGCGCGTTTGTGGAATATCCCCGCCACGGTCTACCGTTGTGGAAAATGAGCCCACGGCAGGGGGCGGGCGCACAACGCCTGTCATGAGCCTAGGGCACGGTGGACATGGCATCCGCACCGGGGTCGGCGCTTGGCGCCGTCGCCCCGGTTCGCGCCGTTTTCACCTCGATCAAGATCCGCGCAGCAACGGTGCCCGCACCGTGGGAGCCGCGCGGAAATCGAGATCCGGCCGCCGGGATGCGGACGCCGGATGGAGGAGGAACGGATAGCGGTGGTTATGCCGTGAGTGTGCTGCTCGTCGGGATGTCGCACAGGTCCGCGCCGGTGTCCATGCTGGAGCGCGTGTCCGTCGCCGACACGGATCAGCCGAAGACCCTCGCCCGCCTCCTCTCCGAGGATGCGGTGTCCGAGGCGATGCTGGTCTCCACCTGCAACCGCGTCGAGTACTACGTCGCCGCCCGCGGCTTCCACGCCGGGCTGTCGGCCGTGGTCCGCGAAATCGTCGACCGCTCCGGCATCGACGTCGACGAACTGACGCCGCACCTCTACGTCCGCTACGCCGAAGGCGCCGCCGAGCACATGCTGTCGGTGGCCTCGGGCCTGGATTCCATGGTCCTCGGCGAGCAGCAGATCATCGGCCAGATCCGCGCCGCCTACCACGACGCCGACGAGCACGGCACCGTCGGCCGCACCCTCCACGACCTGGCACAGCGCTCGCTGCACACCGGCAAGCGCGTGCATACCGAAACCGGCATCGACGAGGCCGGCGCCTCGATGGTGTCGGTGGCCGTCGACGAGGCCATCCGCGCGATCAACCCCGACTACCAGCCGGGCGACGCCGATGGCCTGGCCGGGCGCAACGCCCTCATCCTCGGCGCCGGCGCCATGAGCTCGCTGGCCGCCACCCACCTGGGCCGGGCGGGCGTCTCGCACATCACCATCGCCAACCGCACCGTCGACCGCGCCGAGGTCCTGGCCGACCATTCCATCGAGGCGGGCATCCCCGCCCGGGCCATCGCGCTCGACGATTACCGCGGGGTGCTTGCCGACGTCGACATCCTGGTCACCGCCACCGGCGCCATGAGCCCGGTGGTGCTGGCCGACGACGTCCGCGACGCCGGCCCACTGGCCATCGCCGACCTGTCCATGCCCCGCGACGTCGAAGAAGGCGTCGGCGAGATGCCCGGCATCGCGCTGTTCGACATCGAGCACCTGCAGATGACGTCGACCCGCGAGCTCGGCCGCGACGACGAGTCCGCCGCCCGCGCCATCGTCGGCGAGGAACTCGACGGCTACCTGCAGGCGCAGCGCGCCCTCGAGGTCGCGCCGACCGTCAAGGCCCTGCGCGAGAAGGCCGCCGAGGTAGTCTCCGCCGAGCTGCTGCGCCTGGAGGCCAAGACCCCGGGGCTGACCGACCGCGAGCGGCAGGAGGTCGGACGGACGGTACGCCGGGTCGTCGACAAGCTCCTGCACGTGCCCACCATCCAGGTGAAGAAGCTGTCCGGCGAGCCCGGCGGCACGTCCTACGCGCAGGCGCTGCAGCGCCTGTTCGACCTCCCGCTGTCGACGCCCCAGGCGCTGTACGCGGACACCGACATCCCCACCGACCTGATGGTCGGCAACCGCATGGGCCCCATGGGCGGCGCATCGGACATCGAGGGCATCATGCGACCCGGAACCGGAGGAAACCGTGGCTGACATCGAGAAGGCCGTCAACGCCGACATCACCGAGAACGGACCCGTGAACGACACCGACGCCACCACCGACGCCACCGTGGGCGTCGCCGGCGACGATCGCCCGGTCATCCGCATCGGCACCCGCGGCTCCGAGCTGGCCACCACGCAGGCCGGCCACGTGCGCGACGCGCTGATCCGCATGGGCCATGAGGCCGAGCTGGTGATCATCAAGACCGAGGGCGACGCCAACCGGCACGACCCGGTGGAGAAGATCGGCATCGGCGTGTTCACTCAGGCCCTGCGCCATGCGCTGCGCGACGACGTGTGCGACCTCGCGGTGCACTCGTTCAAGGACCTGCCCACCGCGCCCGAGGAGGACCTGGTCATCGCGGCGGTGCCCACGCGCGTCGATCCGCGCGAAGTGCTCGTCTCCCGCGGCGGCGTGACGTTGGCCGACCTGCCGCAGGGCGCCAAGGTGGGCACCTCCGCGCCGCGCCGCGTCTCCCAGCTGCGCTCCGTGCGCCCGGACCTGGAGATCCTGCCGCTGCGCGGCAACATCGAGACCCGCATGGGCCGCGTCGACGACGATCTCGACGCCGTCGTGCTGGCCCGCGCCGGCCTGGACCGCACGGGGCGGCTCGACCGCGCCGCCGAGTCGCTGGACGTCGACGTGCTCATGCCCGCGCCCGCCCAGGGCGCGCTGGCCGTCGAGTGTCGCGCCGCCGACAAGCGCCTGGCGCTCATCGTCGGCCGCCTCGACGACGCCGAGTCCCACGCGCGCGCCCGCGCCGAGCGCACCATCCTCTCCGAGCTGCAGGCCGGCTGCACCGCGCCCGTCGCCGCGCATTCGGAGATCACCGACGACGGCCGCCTGGAGCTGACCGCCGGCGTATTCGCGCTGGACGGCTCGCGCCGCCTGGTCGAGTCCGCGGTCGGCGACCCGGAGGAGGCCGAGGAGCTCGGCCGCTCCGTCGCCGCGCGCCTGCTGGAGCAAGGCGCCCACGACGTCATGGGGGACACCCTGCGTTGACCCCCGGCGCCGGCCCCGCCGGCGCCATGCACGATCCCCGCCCAGAGTCACCGAGAAGAAAAGCAACGCCACCACGATGAGCACCCCCCGCACGACGCCCGCCGGACGCATCCTGTTCGTCGGCGCAGGCCCGGGCAATCCGGATCTGCTGACGCTGCGCGCCCGCGAAGTCCTCGCCGGCACCTCCGTCGCCTACGTCGACCCGGACGTCATGCCGGGCGTACGCGAACTCGTCGCCGCTGATCTCCCGGTGCCGGAGGAGGCGCTGCGCGAGGCCGAGGAGGCCTACGAGCGCCTGTGCGCCGACGCGAAGGCCTCGGGGTCGCGCCGCAAGCCGCCGCGCCCGGCGCCGCCGACGGCCGCCGACGTCCGCGAGCCGGTCGGGGACCCCACGGAGATGAGCCGCGCGCTCGTCGCCGAGGCCCGCCGCGGCCGCGACGTCGTCCGCCTCGTCGCCGGCAACCCGCTGACCAGCGATGACGTGCTGGCGGAGATCAACGCCGTGTCGCGCAACAACATCGAGTTCCAGATCGTGCCGGGCATGTCCGTGCCGTCGACGGTCCCGGCCTTCGCCGGCATCGCGCTGGGCTCCACGTACACCGAGACCGACCTCGGCCGCGCCGACGTCGATTGGGACGAGCTCGCCGCCGCCCCGCAGCCGCTGGTGCTGCAGGCCGTCGAGGACGACCTCGACGCCATCGCCCGCGAACTGTCCGACCGCGGCCTGCCCGATTCGCTGCCGACGTCGGTGACCGTCCACGGCACCACGCGCCTGCAGCGCACCTACGACGTCACGCTGGGCACCCTCGCCCAGCTCTCGGGCGACCTGTCGGGCCCCTTGGTGGTGACGCTGGGCAAGGGCGTCGACAAGCGCTCGAAGTACTCCTGGTGGGAAAACCGCGCGCTGTACGGCTGGAACGTGCTGGTGCCGCGCGCGAAGGGCCAGGCCGGCCCGATGCGCACGCGCCTGGCCGCCCATGGCGCCATCCCGATCGAGGTGCCCACGATCTCCATCGAGCCGCCGCGCAGCCCCGCCCAGATGGAGCGCGCGGTCAAGGGCCTGGTCGACGGCCGCTACCAGTGGGTCGTGTTCACCTCGGTCAACGCGGTCAACGCCGTGTGGGACAAGTTCACGGAGTTCGGCCTGGACGCGCGCTCGTTCGCGGGCGTGCGCATCGCCGCGGTCGGGCAGAAGACCGCCGCCGCGATCCGCGAGCTGGGCATCACGCCCGAGCTGCTTCCCGACGAGGCCCGCCAGAACGCCGCCGGCGTGGTCGAGGTGTTCCCCGAATTCATCGAGGGCATGGACCCGGTCAACCGGGTGCTGCTGCCGCGCGCCGACATCGGCACCGACGTGCTGGTCGACGGCCTGATCGACCTGGGTTGGGAGGTCGACGACGTCACCGCCTACCGCACGGTCCGCGCCGCCCCGCCGAGCGCCGAGATCCGCGACATGATCAAGACCGGCGGTTTCGACGCCGTGTGCTTCACCTCCGGTTCGACGGTGAAGAACCTGGTGGGCATCGCCGGCAAGCCGCACGCCCGCACGATCATCGCCTGCATCGGCCCGATGGCCGCGGCGACGGCTCGCGAGTACGGCCTGCGCGTCGACGTCATGCCGGAGCGCGCCGGGATCACCGATCTGGTCGACGCCCTGGCCGAGCACGTGGCCAATCTGCGCGCCGCCGGCCAGCTGCCGCCGCCGCGCAAGAAGCGCCGCAAGCGCGCCAGCGAGCCCGCGGCGTCCGGGGCCGCGCAGGACGGGTCGGCGCAGGACATGACCGAGCCGCTTTCCGACGGCCCGGCGCCCGATTCCGGGGAGCCGTCGGAGCAGTAGGGGCGCGGTCGGGGATCGGGCTCGCGATGGTCTCCGACCCCGATGCCCGTTTCGGGTCGGCCGACCGTACCCTGGGGGCATGACGGAATCCGGTAACCCCTCAGCCAACGTCCCCGCGCCGATCCGCAGGCCCCGCCGCCTGCGCACCAACCCCGTGATGCGGCGGATGACGGCGGAGACCCCGCTGGCGGTCGATGACCTGATCCTGCCCATGTTCGTGGCCGATGGCATCGACGAGGCCCGCCCGATCTCCTCGCTGCCGGGCGTGGTCCAACACACGGAGGATTCCCTGGTCCGCGCGGTCGAGGAGGCCGCGGGGCTGGGCATCCCCAGCGTCGACCTGTTCGGCGTCCCGCTGGATTCGGACAAGGACGGCGAGGGCTCCGGGTCGTGGGCCGAGGATGGCGTGCTCAACCGCGCGTTGACGCGGCTGCGCCGCGAGTTCGGCGACGACGTGCTGATCATGGCGGACACCTGCCTGGACGAATTCACCGACCACGGCCACTGCGGCGTGCTGCGCCAGGACCGCTGGGGCCGCACGATCGTGGACAACGACGCGACGCTGGGCAACTACGCCCGCATGGCCGTCGCGCAGGCCGACGCCGGCGCCCACATCGTGTCCCCGTCGGGGATGATGGACGGCCAGATCGAGGCCATCCGCTCGGCCCTCGACGCCGCCGGCCACGTCGACGTGGCGATCATGGCGTATTCCGCCAAGTACGCCTCGGCGTTCTACGGCCCCTTCCGCGAGGCCGTCGGCAGCTCTCTGGAGGGCGACCGCCGCACCTACCAGCAGGATCCGGCCAATCGCCGCGAGAGCCTGCTGGAGGTGGAGCTCGACATCGCCGAGGGCGCCGACTTCGTGATGGTCAAGCCCGCCATGGCGTACCTGGACATCGTCCGCGAGGTCGCCGACATGTCCCCGGTGCCGGTGGCGGCGTACCAGGTCTCCGGCGAGTACGCGATGATCCACGCGGCCGCCGCCAACGGCTGGATCGACCTCGACGGCGCGATGATGGAATCCGTCCTGGGCATCCGCCGCGCCGGCGCCGAGCAGGTGCTCACCTACTTCGCGGTCGACGTCGCGCGGAAGCTCCGGCAGCGATGACCCCTCCGGCCCAGCCCTCCCAGCCCCGGCCTCCCGCGCAGGCGGGACCTCCGGGCGCTCCCGGCCATTCGACCCGCCCCGCGCTCCCGGACCAGATCGTCGGCGCCTGGCAGGCGTGGCTGGCCACCTGCGTGCTGCAGGTCGCCGCGGCCTTGACCACCCTGGCCATCAACCTGCTCAACCCCGGCGCACTGCTGGAGGTCTCGGGTTTCGGCGGGCAATCCGTCGGCGGGGCATTCCCGGAGCTCGGCCCGGACGAGAAGATCTTCGTGGCCCGGGGATCGGCGATCATGACCATGCTGCTCACGGTCGTGGCCGCGGGCCTGTTCGCGTTCCTCGCGTTCCGCATGCGGGCGGGCGCGAAGTGGGCGCGACTGCTCCTGGTGGCCGGGTCGGCGTACCTGATCGTGCGCATGCTCGTGATGTTCACCGGCGGGCCGGTGGGCCCGTGGGCGTCGGCCCCCGCGACGCTCCAGCTTGCCGACGGCGCCCTGGCCATCGCTTCGGCCACCGCCGCCGGAGCAGCCGTCGTTCTCGCGTCCGGACGCACGGCGATGGAGTATTTTGGCGCCGGAGGAAAGGATGGCGGAGATGGACGCTGACGTGCGGGCCGGTCGACCGGCGTGGCAGCTGACGCTGATCGGCGGCGCGATCGCGCAGGCCGTGGTGGGCATGCTGCTGTTGTCGCAGGATCGCACCGGCATCCGCGCCGAGGTGGCGCGGGACATCGTCATCGTCGGCGTGCTCGGCGTGGCCGTGGCCATCGCCGTGGCGGTGCTCGTCCCGTCGGCGGGGTCGTCGAAGGTGGTGCGGCGGGTGCTCATCGGTGTCATCGCCCTGATCACCCTGGTGTCGCTGGCCGGGACCATGGCGTTGGCGGTCACCCCGTGGACGGCGGTGCCCGCGGGCGTGATGATCATCGGCCTGATCCTCCTGTTCCGCGCCCGCGCGGCCGGCGAGGGTGCGCGGCCATGACCACCGGTCGGGACGTGGCGACCGGGCAGGACGTGAGCCCGGAGCAGGAGCGGGTCCGGGATCTGCGCGAAACCGACGAGCGCGTCAGCCGCGCCATCGACGAGGCCAAGGAGGCGGCCGCCTGGCTGCGCTCGAAGCGCTACTCCGACGACGACGAAAGTCTGCACCAGCGCCTTGCGCGGCGCACGGGCACGGCGCTGACGTCCTACGGCATGGTGCTCGAGGGCCTCGATTCGGCGCTGGCGGCGGAGGAGGCCGAGAAGATCCTCGACGCCTTCCCGGACGTCCGCGCCACCGTCGTCTATTCGCCGGGCCGCGCGTGGATCACCGCCCCCGACGATTTCGCCCCCGACGTGCTCATCGCCGCGCTGGCCGAGCACGGCATCGGCGCGTACCTCACCCGCAATTCGCTGCGCCGCCGGGCCACCCGGCTGGACGCGGCGCCGCGTCGCCGCCCCGCCGTTCCCGCGGCTGCGCAGCAGATGGCGGAGGCGCGGGTGCGCCGTCGTGAAGCCGCCCTCAATGCGGAAGGTGCCAACGAGGTCCTGTTCACCGCCCGGGCCCTGGTGACCCGCACGCGGTTCCTGGTGTCGCTGCTGCTGAGCATCCCGGTGCTCGTGCTGTCGCTGTACGTGCCGTGGCAGTTCCACGGCTGGCAGTGGCTGTGCGCGGGCCTGACCTCGGTCGTCGCACTGTGGGGCGGCTGGCCGTTCCACCGGGCGATGCTGGCGTCGATGCGCAGGCGGATGTCGGCGCTCGACGGGGCCAGCGCCGTGGCCATCTTCCTGTCCTGGGCCTGGTCCATGGTGGAGGTCCTGTTCGGCAGGGCCGGGCAGGTGGGCTTTACGACGTCGCCGACGTGGTTCGCCTTCCACTACGAGCGCAGCTCCCCGGCGGAGCTCTACTTCGACGTCGCCTGCGGCGTCACCGTGCTGCTGCTCGCCGGGCGCCTGGCCACCAGGTACAACCGCGTGCGCACCGGCGCGGCCATGAACGTGCTGCGCATCCCCGCCGACCGGCAGGTCACGGTGGTGCGCAAGTCCGGCAAGACCGCCAAGCCCGAGCAGCGGCGCGTGCCGGTGGCCGAGCTCAACATCGGCGAGGACGTGCTGGTGCCGCCGGGGCAGGTCATCCCCGTCGACGGCGTGGTCGTCGGCGGCGCGTCGCGGGTGGACTCCCGCGTCGTCGGCGGCGGCCGCAAGCCCGCCGAAGCCAAGGTCAACTCCCGCGTGTGGGCCGGCTCCATGAACCTGGACCAGCGGCTCAAGGTCCGCGTCTCGCGCACGGGATCCAAGACCCGCGCCGCGGCGATCCAGCGGTGGGTGCAGACCGCCATCCGCGAAGAGGACGTCGCCCACCAGACCGCCGTGCGCTCGGCGTCGGTGCTGGTGCCGTGGACGATGCTGCTGGCGCTGGTGGCGTTCGGCATCTGGTGGCTGGTCTCCGGCGGCGCCGGGGGAGCGTTCGCCGTCGCGCTGGCCATCCTCATCGGCATCGCGCCGGTGGCGCTGGCCATGTCCACGTCGACGGCCCTGCGCATCGGCATCCTCGCCGGTGCGGAACGGGGCCTGCTCATCCGCAACGCCGACGCCTTCCGCTCCCTGGCCGGCGCGGACTCCGTGATGTTCAACCGCGTGGGCACGCTCACCGCCGGCGAGATGCACGTGCTGCAGGTGCAGGCGGCCAAGGGCGAGAACCCCGAGCTGATCCTGCGCGTCGCCGGCGCCCTGATGATGGAAAGCGACCACCCCGTCTCCGCGGCGATCGTCCGCGCGTGCCGCGTGTCCCGCGACTCCGGGTCCGGCGGCGGGGACATCCCGCACTGGGTGGAGGTCCACCACGTCGAAATCGACGCCGATGGTGCGTTCATCGGACAGGCGGAACTGCCGGTGACCACGTCCGACGGCGACGTCGAAATGCGTTTCGTCGAGGCCAGCCTGTGGCGGCCCCGCGACATGTCCGCCCTCGACGAGAGGATGGCCGTCGCCGCGATGGGCGGCGGCACCCCGCTGGTGATCAGCTGGCGCGGCAAGGTCCGCGGCGTCATCACCGTCGGCGAGGACATCAAGCCCGACGCCGTCGAGGCCATCGACGAGCTCGAGGAAATGGGCGTGGACACCATCATGATCACCCGCGACCCGTACCCGGTGGCCCGGCGCTTCGCCGACCGCCTGGGCATTTCGCGGGTCTACGCGGGCATCATCCCGGGCCGCAAGGCCGGGACGGTGCGCGGCATCCACTCCGGCGGCGAGACCGTGGTCATGGTCGGTGGCTCCGACGTCGCCGATTGCCTGAAGGTCGCCGACGTCGGCGTGCTCATGGACGCCGACGCCGGCGTCGACGACCTGGAGATCGAGGAGTCCGACGTCGTGTCGCTGCGCTCCCGGGTCGGCTCGATCCCCGAGGCGATCTCGCTGGCCCGCGACGTCACCCGCACCATGTCGTGGAACATCGCGTTCGCCTGGGGCTACAACGTCGCCGTGCTGGTGCTGTCCGTCGCCGGCGTACTGCACCCGCTCATCGGCGCCGTGCTCATGGTCCTGGCCGGGCTGTGGATCGAATGGCGCTCGCGCCGGCTCAACCGGATCATGGACCGCGGCGGCATCCGCCCGGCCATGCCGCGCCGCGTGCCCGGGTGGTTCGCCCGCCGCAACTGAGGCGCGGGGGCGGGTGTGCCCGGACGGGGCGCGTTTCCCTACGATGGGCTGCGTGACTACACCCCAGCGGACCCCACATCAGCAGACGGACAACTCCGCGCGCCTCTTCGACGGCGCCCGCGCGGTGACCCCCGGCGGGGTGAATTCCCCGGTGCGCGCCTTCGGCTCGGTCGGCGGCACGCCCCGCTTCATCGAGTCGGCGCGAGGTTCGCGCCTGACCGACGTCGACGGCAACGAGTACGTCGACCTCGTCTGCTCGTGGGGCCCGATGCTCATGGGCCACGCCCACCCCGCGGTCGTCGAGGCCGTGCGCGAGGCGGCGGGCCGCGGCCTGTCCTTCGGCGCGCCGACCGCCGGCGAGACCGAGCTGGCCCAGGAAATCATCGGCCGCACCTCCGTGGAGGAGGTCCGCCTGGTCAATTCCGGCACCGAGGCCACCATGTCCGCGGTGCGCCTGGCCCGCGGCTTCACCGGCCGCGGCAAGGTCGTGAAGTTCGACGGCTGCTACCACGGCCACGTCGACGCGCTGCTGGCCTCGGCCGGTTCGGGCGTCGCCACCTTCGGCCTGCCGGATTCTCCCGGCGTCACCGGCGCCTCGGCGGCCGACACCATCGTCGTGCCCTACAACGACATCGAGGCCGTGCGCCGCGCCTTCGCCGAGAACCCGGGCGAGATCGCCTGCGTGATCACCGAGGCCGCCGCCGGCAACATGGGCACCGTCGCGCCGGGCGAGGGCTTCAATGCCAAGCTCAAGGAGATCGCCAACGCCGACGGCGCGCTGTTGATCCTCGACGAGGTCATGACCGGCTTCCGCACCTCCGCCAAGGGCTGGTACGGCGTCGACGGCGTCGCCGGCGACCTGACCACCTTCGGCAAGGTCGTCTCCGGCGGCCTGCCGGCCGCGGCTTTCGGCGGCCGCCGCGACATCATGGAGCACCTGGCCCCGCAGGGCCCCGTCTACCAGGCCGGCACCCTGTCCGGTAACCCGGTGTCGGTGGCCGCGGGACTGGCCAGCCTCCGAGCCGCCGACGACGCGGTCTACGCTGCCGTCGCCGCCAACGCCGACCGTATGGCGGGCATCCTGTCCGACGCGCTGTCGGCCGAGGGCGTCGCCCACAACATCCAGCGCGCCGCCACATTCTTCTCCCCGCGCTTCGCGGAGGGGGAGGGCCGCGACTTCGCCGACATGAAGGCCGCCGACACCTTCCGCTACCCGGCGTTCTTCCACGCTCTGCTGGAAAACGGCGTCTACGCGCCGCCGAGCTGCTTCGAAACGTGGTTCGTGTCCTCGGCGCTGACCGACGACGACTTCGAGGTCATCGAGTCCGCGGTGCGCGTCGCCGCGAAGGCCGCCGCCTCCGCCACCCCGGAGCAGGGCCAGTGAGCGCGGCCGACGGCGGGCGCGCGCCCGTCCACGCGCAGCGCACGATCGTCCACCTGGTCCGCCACGGCGAGGTGCACAATCCGTCGAAGATCCTCTACGGCCGCCTGCCGGGCTACCGCCTGTCGGACCGCGGCCGGGCGATGGCGGAGGCCACCGCCCAGTCCTTCGCGGGCCACGACGTCGCCTACGTGGCGTGCTCGCCGCTGCAGCGCACCCGCGAAACCTGCGAGCCCGTCACCCGCGTGACCGGCCTGGAGCCGGTCATCGACGCCGACGTGCTCGAGGCCGGCAACACCTTCGAGGGCCTGCACGTGCGCGGCTGGGACTCCGACCTGTGGAACCCGCGCTACTGGCCGCGCCTGGTCCGCCCGGGCGTGCCCAGCTGGGGCGAGCCCTACGAGGAGATCGCCGACCGCATGTTCCGCGCCATCCACCGCGCCCGCGAGGCGGCGGAGGGCCGCGAGGCGGTCATTGTCACCCACCAGCTGTGCGTCGTCGCCGCCGCCCGCCGCGCCCGCGGCCTGCGCCTGGCCCACAATCCGGCGGACCGCCAGTGCGATCTGTCGTCGGTGACCTCGCTGGTCTTCCTCGGCGACACCATCGTCGACGTCCGCTACTCGGAGCCGGCCGCTCACCTCTGACGGGCTCTGACGGGCCCGGGCGGGCCGCGCCCGGCGGGCACACAAGCCCGCCCCGGGGGCCCCACCGTGATTCGGTGTCGTGGCCCCTTCTTCGTTAGATTGCAGTGAACCCCGATTGTGAAATGGACGGCCCTCCCATGCGCCCCCTCTTCCGCACCATCGCCGCCGCGGCGGGCATTGCCCTGGCCGCGTCGTTGGCCGCCTGCTCCGACGACACCGTCGGCCATGACGCCGTGGCCATCGGCGGCACGTTCGAGTTCGTGTCGCCGGGCGGCCAGACGGTGATCGAGTACGCGCCGGAGGACCGCGCGCCGGTCGCCGACGTCTACGGCGAGTCGCTGATGGACGAGGGCGCGCAGATCCGCCTGGCGGATTTCGAGGGCGAGATGGTCGTGCTCAACGCCTGGGGCCAGTGGTGCGCCCCGTGCCGCTCGGAGTCGGACGACCTGCAGGCCGTCCACGAGAAGATGCAGGCCGATGGCCTGGGCACGATGCTGGGCATCAACGTCCGCGACCACGTCATTTCCGCCCCGCGCGATTTCGTCGAGGACAACGGCCTGACGTACCCGTCGATCTACGATCCGCCGTTCATCAACGCGGTCGCGCTCGGCGGCATCCCGGCGTCGGTCATCCCGACGACGATCATCCTGGACCGGGAGCACCGCCCCGCGGTGGTGTTCCTCAAGGAGGTCAGCCAGTCGGAGCTGTGGGACGCGGTGCGCAAGGTCGCCGACGAGGGCGGGGCGGCGTAGATGCTCCTCGCCTCCGGCATCGGCGGCGCGTTCGCGGACGCCGCCGCGCAGGGCCCGATCGTCCTGGCGCTGCTCGCCGCGGCCGCCGCGGGCCTGGTGTCCTTCGCCAGCCCGTGCGTCATCCCGCTGGTCCCCGGCTACGTGTCCTACCTGACCGGCATCTCGGGTGCGGCAGGGGAGGCGGGCCCGGGTTCTTCGCGTGACGACGCCCACCGCCCATCCGCATCCGGCGCCACCGCCGTGGCGGCGTCGGCGAAGGCGGACAAGAAGGCCCGCACCCGCGTCGGCCTGGCGGCGCTGTTGTTCGTCGCCGGCTTCACGGTGATCTTCGTGCTCGGCTCGGCATCGGTTTTCGGCCTGGTGTCCACGCTGCGGGTGGAGGCGCGGACGCTGACCGTCGTCGGCGGCATCGTCACCATCATCATGGGCCTGGTGTTCATGGGCATGGTGCCGGCGCTGCAGCGCGACACCCGCATGGCGCCGAAGCGGTGGACCACGTGGCTGGGCGCACCGATGCTCGGCGCGGTCTTCGCGCTGGGGTGGACGCCGTGCCTGGGCCCGACGCTGACGGCCATCATCTCGGTGTCCGCGGGCACCGAGGGCCTGACCGCCGCACGCGGCGTGGCGCTGATCGTGGCGTACTGCATGGGCCTGGGCCTGCCGTTCATCCTGGTCGCGCTGGGTTCGGCCCGGGCGATGAAGGGCGTGGACTGGCTGCGCCGCAATTCCCGCACCATCCAGATGGTCGGCGGCGCGATGCTGGTGCTGGTGGGCATCGCGTTGGTCTCCGGCGTCTGGGATATGTTCGTCAATTGGATTCAGGTGGCATTCATCACCGACACGGTGACGCCGATTTAACCCCCGCCGCACCTGGCGGGACAGCAAGGAGATGGCAGCGAACATGGCGACAACCACGCAGGGCGCGCACGCCGCGCGCGGCACGGCCGGCGCGAAGGCGATGCGGCCGGTGCGCGGGGCGTGGCGCTGGTTGACCAGCATGCGCACCGCGCTGATCCTGCTGTTCCTGCTGGCGTTCGCGTCGATCCCGGGCGCCCTGCTGCCGCAGCGCAACTTGTCGGTGGACAAGGTCAACGAGTACCTGGCCAACAACGGCAAGATGGCCGAGATCTTCGACACGCTGCAGCTTTTCGACGTCTTCTCGTCGGTCTGGTTCACCGCCATCTACGCCCTGCTGTTCGCCTCGCTGGTCGGCTGCATCATCCCGCGCACGTGGGAGCACTGGAAGGCCATGCGCACGCCGCCGGCGAAGGCGCCGAAGAATCTGGGCAGGCTGCCCATGAACGACGCCGGGGACGTCGACAAGCCGATCGATGACGTGAAATCGGACATCGCCTCGCGGCTGAAGCGGTGGCATCTGACGGAGACGCCTGCGGCGCAGGACCGTGCCGGCGCGGTGTCGTTCTCGGCCGAGCGCGGGTACTTCCGCGAGTTCGGCAATCTGGTGTTCCACCTGGGGCTGGTGGCGCTGCTGATCACCATCGCCCTGGGCAAGTTCCTGTACTACGAGGGCCAGATCATCCTGGTCACCAACACCGGCACCCAGATCGAGGATGAGGCGGTGGAGGGCGCGGTGAGCAACCCGTTCTGCAACACCGCGCCGGCGAACTTCGATTCGCTGCGCCCGGGCCTGCTTTTCGACGGAACGGGCCTCAACCCCTTCTGCGTCCAGGTCGAGGACTTCGTCGCCGACTACCTGCCCAACGGCCAGGCGGAGATGTTCCGGTCGAACATCCGCTGGGCCGATGAGGGGCAGATGCGCGATCCGGTGGAGTCGTGGAACGAGCAGGAGCTGCGCGTCAACCATCCGCTGCGCGTCGCCGGCGACCGCGTGTACCTGCAGGGCCACGGCTTCGCGCCGGCCGTGCGGGTGACGTGGCCCAACGGCGAATCGCGCACGTCGGTGGTCCAGTTCCGCCCGGATGACCCGACGTTCTTCCTGTCGTCGGGCGCCATGCGCTTCGACCCGCCGGCCGGCATGTACCCGGACCTGTACGAGCGCCGCCAGAACCAGATCGCCATCGAGGGCCTGTTCGCCCCGACGGCGGAGTTCACCGGCGAGACCGGCCAGCTGCTGACATCGGTGTACCCGGCCATGAACGACCCGGCCATCGCCGTCGACGTCTACCGCGGCGACGCCGGCCTGGACACCGGCCGCAGCCAGCAGCTTTTCTCCCTCGACCGCGACCTGATGCACTCGGGCCAGCTGGAGAAGATCGACCGCGTCAACCTGCGCGAGGGCGAGGACGTCACCCTCGACGACGGCACGAAGGTGGAGTTCCTCGGCGCGAAGGAGTTCGTCAACCTCCAGGTGTCGCACGATCCGACGCAGGTGTGGGTGCTGTGGTCGTCCATCGCCATGCTCGCCGGCCTCGTGGTGTCGCTGGCGGTCAAGCGCCGCCGCCTGTGGGTGCGCCTGCACCCGGTCTCCGACGGCGCCACCCGCGTCGAGTTCGGCGGGCTGGCCCGCACCGACCGCGCCGGCTGGGGCGACGAGTTCGACGAATTCGTCCGCGCGGTGCTCGGCCGTCCGGAACCCGAAGACGACTGACCGCCGCCCGCCTGCTCCGATGCCCCCGGGGGTTGGGGTTTCGGGTTAACCGCGACTACGGTCATACGCGATCGCACCAACCCCGCAAAGACAGGAAACGGCCCCGATGCCCGTCAACCAGACCCTGGCGCAATACTCCGACTGGTCCTATTTCACGGCCTTCGCGCTGTATGCGCTGGCGCTGCTGCTGTTCGTCGCCTACTACGTCCGCCGCCTGTCGGCGCTGGAGGCCCGGGCCGAGGCCCGCGCCGAGCTGGGCGAGAAGGTGCTCGTCGGGTCCGACGGGGGCACGGTCGACGCCGCGGCCGGTGGGGGAGCCGATGGCGGCGCCGGGACCATCCCGGACACCTACGAGGCCAATGACCGGGACCCGGAGGACATCGCCGCGAAGTTCCGCAAGGCGTCGTCCGTCGGCGCCATGGCGGAGATGATCGTCTACATCGGCGTCGCCGTGCACCTGGCCTCGGTGGTCCTGCGCGGCCTGTCGGCCGAGCGTTTCCCGTGGGGCAACCTGTACGAGTACATCGCGGTGTTCAGCCTCTTCGCCATGGTCATCGCCTCGGTGCTGCTGCGCCGCAACGAGATGCGCATCTTCTGGCCCTGGCTGCTCACCCCGGTCGCGGCGCTGATGTTCTACGGCGGCACCTCGCTCTACGCCGAGTCCGCCCCGGTCGTCCCGGCGCTGCAGTCGGTGTGGTTCCCCATCCACGTCTCCACGGTCTCCATCGGCGGCGGCATCTTCCTGGTCTCGGGCATCGCGTCGCTGCTTTACCTCCTGCGCATCAAGCAGGCGAAGGGGCAGGAGAAGGGCTTCTGGGGCAAGCTGGCCATGCCGCTGCCGGCGGCCAAGACCCTCGACGCCATCGCCTACCGCACCGCCATTTGGGCGTTCCCGCTGTTCGGCCTCGGCGTCGTCTTCGGCGCCATCTGGGCCGAGGTCGCGTGGGGCCGGTTCTGGGGCTGGGACCCCAAGGAGACGGTCTCCTTCATCACCTGGATCGTCTACGCGGGCTACCTTCACGCCCGCGCCACGTCGGGCTGGCGCAACGCCGCTGCGGCGTGGATCAACATCATCGGCTTTGCGACGATGGTGTTCAACCTCTTCTTCATCAACATGGTCGTCTCCGGCCTGCACTCCTACGCCGGCCTCAACTGATGCGCGCGACGTCGAAGGGCTCCCTGACTCTGGGGGCGTTCCTGTTCCTCATCGGCCTGTTCTTCACCGTGTTCGCCCCCGGCGGGCTCGGTGAGGTGACCATGGTCGCCGGCGTCGCCATGATCCTGGCCGCCTTCGCCCCGCCGGGCGTGATCCGGCGGTTCGGCACCAAGCGGGCGCTGCTCGCGGGCCTGGGCCTGATCGCCGTCGGCGCGGTGCTCACCGTCGCCGACTGGTCGGACAACGCCCCCGGCTGGGTCGAGGTCGCCGGCGGCGCCTTCTTCCTCGGCGGCGTGCTGGTCATGACCATCTACGCCACCGCCCCCAAGGACACCACCGGCGCGCCGGCCCCGCAGCACGACCGGATGGGCCGCCCCTAGGAGCTCAACCGGCGATCAGGGGGCCCGGGGCCACGCGGACCCCGGGGTACGGTGGTCGCATGCGCATCCTCGTCACCGGCGGCGCCGGCTTCATCGGCTCGAACTTCGTGTTGCGGACCCTGGCCACCCGGCCGGACGTCGACGTCACTGTGCTCGACTCCTTCACCTACGCCGCGAACCCGGCGAGCCTCCGCACGGCCGAGGGGCCCTTCGTCTGCGAGGTCGTCGTCGGAGACGTGCGCGACGCCGAACTGGTGGACGCACTCGTCGCAAAGCACGATGCTGTGGTGCATTTCGCCGCCGAGAGCCACAACGACAATTCGCTGCGCGACGCCGACCCCTTCGTCGGCTCGAACGTCATGGGCACGGTGACGCTGCTCAAGGCGTGCGCGAAGCACGACGTGCGGCTGCACCACATCTCCACCGACGAGGTCTTCGGCGACCTCGCGCTCGACGACCCCGCCCGCTTCACCCCGGACACGCCGTACCGCCCGTCGAGCCCGTACTCGGCGTCGAAGGCCGCGGCCGACCACTTCGTCCGTGCGTGGGTGCGCAGCTTCGGGCTGGCCGCGACGATCAGCAACTGCTCGAACAACTACGGGCCGCGCCAGCACCCGGAGAAGTTCATCCCGCGGCAGATCTGCGGCCTGTTGCGCGGCCGCGAACCGCGCCTGTACGGCACCGGCGACAACGTCCGCGACTGGATCCACGTCGACGACCACAATGACGCCGTGTGGGCCATCCTCGACCGCGGCGAGATCGGGGAGACGTACCTGATCGGCGCCGACGGGGAGCGCTCCAACATCGACGTCGTCGGCGACGTCCTCGAGGCCTTCGGCCGGGGCCGCGACGAGTTCGTCCACGTCACCGACCGCCCGGGCCACGACCGCCGCTACGCCATCGACCCGTCGTCGATGATCGCCCTGGGCTGGGAGCCCGCCCACCGGGACTTCGCCGCGGGCCTGGCCGACACCGTCGACTGGTACCGCGCCAACCCCGGCTGGTGGGCCGACGCCCATGACTCCGCCGAGGCCGGATACGCCCGGACCGAAAAGCCCATCGCGCCCTGATCCGGCGCGGCGCCGCATGCCCCTAGACTCGGAGCCATGACGCAGGGCACAACCACAGCCACAGACACCGCCACAGCCATCTTCCAGCCGACGGACATCCCCGGGGTGCACGTCTTCGAGCCGATCATCCACGGCGACGAGCGGGGCTCCTTCCACGAGTGGTTCAAGGCCGACGCGTTCATCGACGCCACCGGCTACCCGTTCATCCCGGAGCAGGCGAACATGAGCGTTTCCGCCGCCGGCGTGGTCCGCGGCCTGCACTTCGCCGATGTCCCGCCGGGGCAGGCGAAGCTGGTCACGTGCGCGGCCGGCCGGGTGCGCGACATCATCGTCGACGTCCGCCGCGGGTCGCCGACCTTCGGCCGCGCGATCACCGTCGACCTGGAGCCGGGCACCCGGCGGGTGGTGCACCTGCCGGTGGGCGTGGCGCACGGTTTCGTGTCGCTGGCCGACGATTCCGTGCTCACCTACCTCACCTCCACCGGCTACGACCCCGACATCGAGCGCGCGGTGTCCATCCTCGACCCCGAGCTGGGGATCGACGTTGAAGGGATGCTGGAGGGCGTCGCAAAGCAGATCCTGTCCGACCGCGATGCCGCCGCGCCCACCATCGCCGAGTTCGAGGCCGACGGCGGGGCCCTGCCGGACTGGGACGACTGCCGGGCGATGGAAAACGAGCTGCGCGACGAATGGGCGATGGCCAACGAGGACGTCGGGGAGGCGTGAGGCGGCCATGAAGGGCATCATCCTGGCGGGCGGCACGGGGTCGCGGCTGTGGCCGATCACGCGGGCGGTGAGCAAGCAGCTCGTGCCCGTCTACGACAAGCCGATGATCTACTACCCGCTGTGCACGCTGATGCTGGCGGGGGTGCGGGACATTTTGATCATCACGACGCCCGAGGATGCGCCGCAGTTCACGCGCTTGCTTGGCGACGGCTCCCGCTTCGGCGTCAACCTCACCTACGCCGAGCAGGATGAGCCGCGGGGGCTGGCGGAGGCGTTCCTCATCGGCGCCGACCACATCGGCGATGAGCCCGTGGCGCTGGTGCTGGGCGACAACATCTTCTACGGCGCCGGCCTGGGCACGCAGCTGCGGCGCTTCCGCGAGCCCGCGGGCGGGGCGATCTTCGCGTACTGGGTCGCCGACCCGACGGCGTACGGCGTCGTCGACTTCGATGAATCGGGGATGGCGACGGGCCTGCAGGAAAAGCCGGACAACCCACGGTCGAATTTCGCGGTGCCGGGGCTGTATTTCTACGACTCCGACGTCGTGGACATCGCCCGTGGCCTGGAGCCGTCGGCGCGCGGCGAGCTGGAGATCACCGACATCAACCGCGCCTACCTGGAGCAGGGCCGCCTGAAGGTGGAGATCCTGCCGCGCGGCACCGCCTGGCTGGATACCGGCACCGTGGACATGCTCATGGCCGCCGGCGATTTCGTGCGGACCATCGAGCAGCGCCAGGGCCTGAAGATCGGCTGCCCCGAGGAAGTCGCGTGGCGCATGGGCTGGCTTTCCGACGACGACCTCGAGCAGCGGGGCCGCGACCTGGAAAAGTCCGGCTACGGCGAATACCTGCTGCAGCTGCTCAAGCGCGGAAAGAACGTGTAGGGCGCGGGCTACCGGTTGCCGGGGTTGGTGCCGTCGGGACCGTCGGGGCCGCCGGGGTTGTTGCCGCCGGGATTGGTCTCGCCGTGGCCTTCATCGTTGCGGCCGGTGCTTTCACCGTTGCCCATGTCGGTGCCCTTGCTATTGCCCTCGCTGCCGCCAGCCCTGCGGCGGCGCTCCTCGTCGAGCCGGGCCCGCTCGCGCTCGGCTTCCGCGGCGCGCTCGCGGGCGCGGCGTTCGTCGAAACGCTGCTTTTCCAGGCGCCAGAGGAAGTCTTCGTCATCATCCGGGCCCTTGATGCGCGGCTGGCCCAGGTCGGCCCGCGGCCCGCGGTTCATGCGGCCGGTTCCCAGCGCCCCCGGCGCGGCCATGCCGCTGCGCCCGGCGCCCTTGCCCCACGTGCCGGGGCCGAAAGCGCGCCACACCAGCACGATGACCACGATGATGAGGATCAGAATCAACAAACGGCCCACCTGGCACCTCCTACGTAAACCCAGGATACGTAGAGTGTCTCATGTGAGTGACAACGCGAAGCAGACCCCCGGTGCCCTTGGCGACGCCGATGCAGCCGGTGCCGCCGGTGCCACGGCGGCCGGACGCGGTCGGGTCCCGGATGAAAACGCCCACCGCGAACAGCGCAACCGCGCCTTCAAGGACGTCTTCTGGTACGGACTGGCCCGGTTGGCGCTGTTCCTGGTCGTGTTCGCCGTGCTCGTCGGCGTGATCGTGCTGTTCGAGATCCAGATCCCGCTGGCCATCCTCGCCGTCCTGGCGCTGATCGTGGCCATGCCGGCGTCGGTGTTCCTGTTCCCGACGCTGCGCACCCGCGCCAACGAGGGCGTCTCCGTGTGGGACGCCAACCGCCGCGAGCACAAGAAGTACGTCCGCGAGCAGCTCGCCCAGCGCGAGACCGAATAGCGGAAGACTGGGTGGCGCGAGACCGAACGGCGCCTAACCCAGCGCGAGCGCCAGCGCCGTGACCACGGCCCACAGCAGCATGGCCCGGCCCGCCATCCCCAGCACGGGGATAAGGGCCGGGCCCTTCGCGTTGCCGGTCACCGGCCGCGAGGCGATGAAAACCAGCGGCGCGGCGACGAGGCCGGCCAGCGCCCACGGCGTCGCGAACGCCAGCGCCACCGACGCGACCAGGGGAGTGCACGCCAGCGCGACCCACGCCGTGCGGGTGCCGGCGTCGCCGAGGCGCACCGCCAGCGTCACCTTCCCGGCTTCCGTGTCGGAGGGGATGTCGCGCAGGTTGTTGGCCAGGTTCACCGACGCCGAAATCGCGCCGACGGCCACCGCCGCCACAACGCCCGGCCAGCTGATCCGCCCGGACTGCGAGAACTCGGTGCCCAGCACGGCGACGAGCCCGAAGAAGACGAACACCGCCACCTCGCCGAGCCCGCGGTACCCGTAGGGGTTGTCGCCGCCGGTGTAGAACCACGCCCCGGCGATGCACGCGACGCCGACGAGCACCAGCCACCACGCGCTGAGCAGCGCCAGCACCAGGCCGGCCACGCCCGCGACGCCGAAGGCGGCGAACGCGGCGGCCTTGACCCGCTTCGGCGGCACCAGCCCCGACCCGGTCAAGCGCAGCGGCCCGGACCGGTCGTCGTCGGTGCCGCGCACGCCGTCGGAGTAGTCGTTGGCGTAGTTCACGCCGACGATCAGGGCCCACGCCACCACCAGCGCGAGGGCCGCCCGGCCCCACAGCACGTCGGAGTGGTGGGCGGCCGCGCCGACGCCGGCGACGACGGGCGCGAACGCGTTGGCCCACGTGTGGGGCCGGGCCCCTTCGAGCCAGTCGGCGATGGTCGCGGGTCGGTCTGCGGGGCGGGGGGTGGTGCGGGCGGTCATTCGGACATCATCCCCCATCGCGCCGCGAGGGTCCCGGCCAGCCCCGCCCGGTCCAGCTTTCCGCTGGGCAGGGTGGGCAGTTGCTTGACGACGTACACCGCCCTCGGCACCTCATGCTTCCCCAGCAAAGGGGCCACGCGCTCGCGGATGTTTTCCCCGGCGTGATCGCCGACCCTGCCATCGGCCTGATCTCCCGTCACCGTCACCGCCGCGACGACTGCGCGGCCGAGCTCCGGATCGGGCACGCCGACGACGGCGGCATCGGCGACGCCGTCGAGCGACGCCAGCGCATCCTCGATGGGGCCGGGCAGGAACTTCAGGCCGCCGGAGATGATGACGTCGTCCATCCGGCCCAAAACGGTCACGGCCATCGCGCCGTCGCCGGTCGCCATGATGCGGCCGGCATCGGAGGTGCGGAACACGCCCGCGCCATCCTCGGCGCCGGGCCGCAGATCTGCGCTAACCTCCGTCGACTCCGCGTTGCGGTAGCCGCGCGAGACCATCGGCCCGGAGATGATGATGCGCCCCGACCCGTCCCCGCCGCCGTCGTCCCCGATGGTCACCTCGGCGCCGTCGAGGGGCACGCCGTCGTAGGCGATGCCGCCGGAGGTCTCCGACGATCCGTAGCTGGTCACCGCAGTGATCCCCGCCGCCCGCGCCCGCGCCAGCAGCTCCGGCGCCGTCGCCTGGCCGCCGACGAGCACCCCGTCGAGGGACGCCAGCGCCTCCGTGGCCGCCGGATCGTCGAGGATGCGGCGCAACTGCAGCGGCACCACCGACGTGTACCGCCGCCGCCCCGTCATCTCCCCGATGGCGGCGGCGAAGGCGGCTGGGCGGAAGCCGTCGTCAAGCTCCATGGCGACGGGGACCTCGCCCGCCCGCAGCGTCCGCAGCAGCACCTGCAGCCCCGCAATGTGCGCCGGGGGAGTGGCCAGCAACCACTGGCCCGGGCCACCCAGGCGCGCATGGGTCGCGTCGATCGAGGCGCGCAGATTCGCCCCCGTGAGCATCGCCCCCTTCGGCGTGCCCGTCGACCCGGACGTGCAGGCGACCAGCGCGACGTCCGCGGCGATCGGCTCGCCCGCGCGCTGGGTGCGGGCCAGCAGCCCCGCGCGCGCGGGATCGTCGGCGGGGACGGGCAACAGACTACGGCGCCCATCCAGCGCAGCGGCCAGCGCGGGGACCTCGGCCAGGCACCGGGGGCCCGGCCACAGGGGCAACGGTTCCAGCACATGCGTAACAAGTTCGGGGGAGTCCACGATTGTCAGGGTATGCGGCGGCCCCCTCGCGGGGCGCGCCGCCACGGGGTAGCTTCCCCGGTGAATATGGTTCCCCGTCTTCACTTTCGGGACGGGGGCCCATATGCTCGATCCGATCTCGAATTCCGGCGAATTCGCCCGGGGCCCGGCCCCCGAAAGACCCGGCCCCCGAATAACCAGAACAAAGGAAAACGCATGCTCCGTCGCGCCACCACGTCCGTCATCGCGGCCGCCGCCCTCATCGGCGTCGCCGCCGCCCCCGCCAACGCCCTGGTGTTCGGCACCAACGATGGCCCGGAGCAGGAGCGCAGCTCGGTCGTGCGCATCCACATGCTCGCCGACGGCGGCGTCGCCGAGTGCACCGGCACCGCCGTCGCCCCGCAGTGGGTGCTCACCGCCCAGCACTGCATCGAGGGCCTGGCCACCGACGACCAGGGCCGCATCTCCGGCTCCGTCACCACCGGCGAGGGCGCCCTGGGCTCCGAGACCGTGAGCACCTACCGGGTCAACGCCGTGGAGAACGCCCTGCAGGCCAATGGCGCCAATGGCGACGTCGCCCTGGTCCACGTCACCGAGCCGATGGACGCCGCCATCGCCGGCATCAACTTCGCCGAGCTCTCCAACGGCACCGAGGCCAGCGCCTACGGCTGGTCGACCCTGGGCTCGGGCGCCACCGGCACCCTGCCGCGCACCACCGTCACCGTGCAGGGCCAGGACACCCACCCGCTGTACGAGGCCAGCACCGCCTACGTGACCTCCTCCGTCCGCCCGGCCCAGCTGCAGCAGGGCGACTCCGGCGGACCGATCTTCGTCGACGGCAAGGTCGCCGGCGTCCTGTCCGTGGGCATCGGGTCGATCTTCAACCCGGTCATGATCTCCGGCACCTACATGCACGCCAAGATGGCCGGCCTCGAGGGCTGGGTCGACGGCGTCCTGGGGTCCAACCCCGACGCCCCCGCCGGTGAGCTCCCCGAGATCCCGTCCGGCGGCGCCGGCTCCCTGATCCCGCAGCTGCCGGTCATCCCGGGCTCGTCGAACATCATCGACATCGTCGGCGGCGCCGGCTCGCTGTAAGCGCTCCGCGCCCGTCACCGACGAGCGTTCCATCCCCCGTCCCACACCCGTGGGGCGGGGGATTTTTCATGCTCGGACGGGACAGGGACGGGGACGGCGCCGTGTGGACGGAAAAATGCACATGACATGAATAGTACAAGGTGAGGGCTATATGGGCCGGTAAACGTAATATTGACCCTGGTATTTTCGTTGCGGGGGACTTATTCTCGGACGGGTCGTGATGAGTTCGTTATCGAACCGTATCGATAGAGATACACGCCGGACGTAACGTCCCCGGTCGCAACAGCGATCGAGGATTTTGCTCCGGAGCGGCCATCGCGATGCGGCCGGTCACCCCGGCCGTCCACGTCCACGCAACCCGGATGGGGCGAGCGCCCCTCCAGAACAGGAACCCCCATGCTTCGCAGAATGGCCACCACGGCCATCGCCACGGCCGCCGTGCTCTCGGCGACCGCGGCACCCGCTTCCGCTCTCGTCGGAGGCGCTTTCGCGGACGACGCCAACGTGCCGGCGGCCGAGAAGGACGCCGTCGTCCGCGTCCACCTGCTCACGGACAAGAACATGATCTCCGAGTGCACCGGCACCGCCATCAGCCCGGAATGGGTGCTCACGGCGCAGCACTGCCTCCAGGGATTCGCCGGCGGCGGAGAGGTCATCGTCGGGCAGGGCGAGGGGACGACCTTCCAGGTCAACTACGTCGAATCGGCCCCGTCCGGCGACGTGGCCATGGTGCACGTCACCGGCGACATGGGGCTGAGCTCCTATCCCGAGATCAACTTCGGCGCCGTCGAGCCCGGCGCCCGGGCGCGCGGGTACGGATGGTCCTCGCTCGGCGACGGCAAGTCCGGCCGCCTGCCCACCCTGGACCTGACGGTCAAGCAGCAGGCCCGGAATCCCCAGTACCCCGATTCCGAGGCCTACCTGACCACCTCCACGCTGCCGGCCCGCCTGCAGCAGGGCGATTCCGGCGGCCCGCTGTTCGTCGACGGCTGGATCGCCGGCGTGCTGTCCCTGGGCGTCAGCGACAGCTGGGTGCCGGTGGAGTACTCCGGCGCGTACATGCACGCCAAGGCCGAGGGCCAGGAGCAGTGGATCCGCGGCCTGATGGGCACCTCGCGCAACGAGGCCCCGGAGAAGGTCCCGTCGGATGAGCCGATCACCCAGGTGCCGCTGCCGGAGCTGCCGAACGACGGCGAGATCGTCGAGATCATCGGCAAGCGCTGACGCAGGGCGGGGCCTGCTTTGCGACGGCGCTGCTCGACGACGGCGCTGACCGTCGTAAAGCAGCCCGTAAAGCAGCCCGTCAGTAATAGAAGGGGAAGTCGTCCCAATCCGGGTCGCGCTTTTCCAGGAACGCGTTCTTGCCCTCGACGGCCTCGTCGGTCATGTACGCCAGGCGGGTGGCCTCGCCGGCGAAAACCTGCTGGCCCATGAGGCCGTCGTCGGTGAGGTTGAAGGCGAACTTCAGCATCCGCTGCGCCGTCGGCGACTTGCCGTTGATGGCGCGGCCCCACTCCACCGCGACGTCCTCGAGCTCGGCGTGGTCGACGACCTCGTTGACGGCGCCCATGCGGTGCATCGCCTCGGCGTCGTACGGGCGGCCGAGGAAGAAGATCTCGCGCGCGAACTTCTGGCCCACCTGCTTGGCCAGGTACGCCGAGCCGTAGCCCGCGTCGAACGAGCCCACGTCGGCGTCGGTCTGCTTGAAGCGGGCGTGCTCGCGCGACGCCAGCGTCAGGTCCGCGACGACGTGCAGCGAATGCCCGCCGCCTGCCGCCCACCCGTTGACCACCGCGATGACCACCTTCGGCATCGTGCGGATCAGCCGCTGCACCTCCAGGATGTGCAGCCGCCCGCCCTCGACCTTCACGCGCGCCTCGTCGACGGAATCGGCGGTGGCGCCCTCCACGTCCGAATCGTGCGACGTCGCGTACTGGTAGCCCGACCGCCCGCGGATGCGCTGGTCGCCGCCGGAGCAGAACGCCCAGCCGCCGTCCTTCGGCGACGGCCCGTTGCCCGTCAGCAGCACCACGCCCACGTCCGGAGTGCGCCGCGCGTGATCCAGCGCCCGGTACAGCTCGTCGACGGTGTGCGGGCGGAAGGCGTTGCGCACCTCCGGGCGGTCGAACGCGATGCGCACGATGCCGTTGGCCCGGCCCTCGCCCGCGTGGCGGTGGTACGTGATGTCGGTGAGGTCCCCGAACCCGTCGACCACCTTCCACTCGTCGGGGCGGAAGGGGTTGGCTGCGGTGTCGTTCTGATCCTTGGAGTCGGTCATGGTCCCAGGTTATCGGGTCGCCGTGGCACGATGGGCCCATGTCCCGGCCCGGCCTCCCAGAACTCCCCGCCCTTCCCGACCTCCTCGACCGCGCCCACGTGGTCGCCCTGCCGCTGCGCACGCGCTTCCGCGGCGTCGACGTGCGCGAGGCCATGCTTTTCGACGCCCCCGGCGGCTGGGTCGAGTGGTCCCCCTTCCCGGAATACGGGGCCGAGGAGGCGTCGCGGTGGCTGCGCTGCACGCTGGAAATGGGGTGGGGCGCCCCGCCCGCCCCGCTCGTCGATTCGGTGGAGGTCAACGCGACCATCCCGGCGGTGGACGTTGCGGAGGATGGGGAGGCCGTCGCAAAGCTGCTGGAACGCTACCCGGGCTGCACGACCGTGAAGGTCAAGGTGGCCGAGAAGGGGCAGGCGTTGGCCGATGACGTCGCGCGCGTGGCGGCCGTGCGCGAGTGGTTCGCCGGCCGGCACATCGTCCCGCGCGTGCGCGTCGACGCCAACGGCGGTTGGACGCCCGCCGAGGCCGTCGACGCCATCGCCGCGCTGACCCGCGGCGGCCCCCTCGATTACGTCGAGCAGCCGTGCCGCACCGTCGACGAGCTCGCCGAGGTCCGCCGCACCCTCCAGCGCTCCGGGATTTTCGCGCGCATCGCCGCCGACGAGCTGATCCGGAAGGCCGACGACCCCCTCGCCGTGGTCCGCGCCGGCGCCTGCGACGTCGCCGTGGTCAAGGCCGCCCCGCTCGGCGGCGTCGGCGCCGTGGCCGAGGTCGCCGCGGAGATCGGCCGCCTCGGCGTGCCCGTCACCGTCTCGTCGGCCCTGGAAACCGCGGTCGGCATGGGCGCGGGCCTGCGGGCGGTCGCCGCGCTGCCGCTGCTTCACGACGACGACGGCACACCCGTCCACCCCAACGCCGCCGGCCTGGCCACGGGCTCGTTGTTCGAGGTCGACGTCGCGCAGCGGCCCATCGTCGACGGGCGCATCGCCGTGGGACCCGTCACGCCGGATGCGGCGGTGCTCGACGAATGCGCCGCCCCCGCCGAACGCCGCGACTGGTGGCACCTCCGCCTCGAATCGGCGCTGGGGGTGCTGGGCTGAGCAGCGCTCACCACATCGTCTCCGCCAGCGACGGGTGCCACGCCCACACCGGCTGATCGTCGCCGCGCAATTCGTCGGGCGTGCGGAGGCGGCGGTGGGACCGTCGAAAAGCAATCGTGTCCTCGATCTGATCGAGCACGTGGTCGAGCGCGAAATCGATGCACGAATCCGTGTACCGCAACGGCGCCCAGCCGCGGCGGAAAGCGTCGTTGGACTTCCAGCGGTCGACGATGAACGTCCGATCCGACGCGTGCTCGCCCTGCGCCGCGTGGAACGCATAGCTGTCGACGTCGACCGCCGTGCGGCCATCGGCGATCACCGCATCCCACGTGAACGGGCCGATCCGCTGATTGAGCACCGCGTGGATGCCGCGGCCGCGCAGCCCGTGGAGCAGGCGGCGCTCGTAACTGCTCGCCGCGCCCGTCAGGGCTGCCCCGGCGAGGGCGCGGATCCTGCCGGCGTCGACCTTGCCCAGATCGCGCAGGTCCCGCTCGAGCTCGTCATTGCCGCGAACGCCCGCATACTCGCGGGCCAGGAAACCGCGGATCTCGGCGTCGGGGCGGTCGAGGAGATCGGCGGCCGTCGCGACGGGCGTGGTCACCCGCAGGCCGCCCACCGTGCGGAATGCCCCGACGCGGGATTGGCGCAGTTGGAGAAGGCGGGAGCCGTGGGCTGAATCGTTCCTTCCCACGCGGCCCTGCGCAGGCCATGTGAGCGGCCCCCACCCGTAAATGTGCGCGGCCGTCGGCCCCGAGAACACCATCCGGGGGCGCGCCCACGACAATGCCCGGAGCGCGGCGAGGGCGTCGGGTCGGCGAGAGGAATACAGGCCTCGGTCGATGCGGAACAGCAGGCCCGCCTCGACGAACTGGCCGATGGCCTTCTGCGTGCAACCGGCGTCCTTCAACTGTGCCGTCGTCCAGAACTCCCGGTGCCCGAGCGTCGATGGATCCATGATTCCCCCGTCAATCCCCGCCCGCAGGCGGTCCGTCGGTGACGGAACCCCCTCCGAACTCCGTCCCGGCGCACCCTAATGGCGAAACACGGCGCTCGCACCGCGTGACCGCGGGGTGAGTGGCGCTAACTGCCGACGCTTCCGCGATTTCGTTGCATGAAAACCCGGAAGCGTCGGCAGTTAGTGCCGTTCATGTCGGGGTTTGGGGTGGGGAGAGGGGTTTCAGGGTGCGGGGCGGCGCCGGGCACCTCGAATCGGCGCCGGGGGTGCTCCACTAACCTGGTGGGCGTGATGGACGGCAACGGGAATGACAGGAATGCGGCGCCTTCGGAGGTCGCGGCGGGGCTCATCGTCGACGAGCTCATCCGCTGCGGCGCCCGCGAGGCCGTGGTGTGCCCCGGTTCGCGGTCGGCGCCGCTGGCCCGCGCCCTGTTGTCGGCCGAGCGCGCCGGGCGCCTGCGCCTGCACGTCCGCGCCGATGAGCGCTCCGCCGCGTTCCTCGCCCTCGGCCTGGCGGCGGCGACGGGTGCGGTGACGCCGGTCGCGGTGACGTCGGGCACGGCGGTGGCGAATCTGCTGCCGGCGATGGTGGAGGCGACGTATTCGGGTGTGCCGCTGATGGCGCTGACGGCGGATCGCCCGGCGTCGTACCGGGGCACGGGCGCGAATCAGACGATCGTCCAGGACAGGCTTTTCGACGACGCCAGCGTCTCCGAGGTCGACGTCGACGGCACGGCGCCGATCGGCGAGTCCGGCGCGGCGGCGCTGCGCGCACGGGTCGATCGGATCGTCGCGGCGGCGACGGCGCCGGGGCGCGGCGGCGCGGTGCATCTCAACGTCCGGTTGGTCGAGCCGCTGGTCCCCGACGAGGAGCGCCTGCCGCAGCTGCCGGAGGGCCGCGGCGATGGGCCGTGGACGCAGGTGCTGCACATGTCCGGGGCGGTGTCGGGGAACCGGAGCGTCGCAAAGCTCGACCTGGGGAAGAACACCCTGGTCATTGCCGGTTCCGGTGCGCCGGATCTGCCGGGGCTGGCGGCGGTGCCGACCATCGCGGAGCCCAACGCGCCCGCGCCGGAGACGCCGGTGCACCCGCTGGCGGCGGCGACGTTCGCCCGCGACGAGTGCCGTCCCGGGCAGATCGTGGTGCTGGGGCGGCCGACGCTGCACAGGGGCGTCGCAAAGCTGCTGGCCGACCCGCGCATCGACGTCACCGTCGTCGCGGCGGGGGAGGAGTACCCCGACGTCAGCGCCAACGCGCGGCGCGTGGTCGCGGCGGTCGAGCCCGTCGGCGAGCCGGGCGAGGCGTGGCTGGAGATCTGCGAGGCGGCGTCCGAGCTGGCGGCGTCGGCGGTGCGCGACGTGCTGGCGGCGCACGAGCCGCTGACCGGCCTGCATGTGGCGGCGGCGGTGTCCGACAGTCTGCGCACCGGCGAGCAACTGGTCCTCGGGGCGTCGAACCCGGTGCGCGACGCGTCGTGGGCGGGGCTGCCGTTCCCCGGCGTCGACGTCCACGCCGGCCGCGGCGCCGCGGGCATCGACGGCACGGTGGCCACCGCCATCGGCGTCGCGCTGGCCCGCGATCGCGCGCACGCCGACGAGATCCGCCCGCCGCGCACCCTCGCGCTGATGGGCGACCTGACCTTCCTCCACGACGCCGGCGCGCTGAACATCGGCCCGGGCGAGCCGCGCCCGGAGTCGCTGACCATAGTGGTGGCCAACGATTCCGGCGGCGGCATCTTCGAGACCCTCGAGGCCGGCGCGCCCGCGTTGCGCGGCAGCTTCGAGAGGGTCTTCGGCACCCCGCACGCCGTCGACATCGCGGCCCTGTGCGATGCCTACGGTGCCGCCCACGAGGAGGTTTCCGACCTGCGCGATCTGCTCGCCGTCCTGCACCCCGACACCGACGTCGAGGGGATCCGGGTCGTCGAGGTCGCGACGTCGCGGGCGGGGCGCAGGGAGCTTCACGACGCCCTGGCGCGGAAGGCTGCGCTGGGATAGATGTCAGCGACGCCGAACGACACCGCCCGCCGGACCCCCGGCGCCCATCCGGGATGGCCGCGCCGTCTGCGGCAGCTGATCCTGTTCCTTCTCATCTGCTTGTTCGTCGTGTGCGCGGGGCTGGTGTTCGGGGCGTGGTCGGATGATCGAGCGATCGAGTCGGACACCGGGCGGGCGGTGGCGTCGGTGCGCCACGTCGGGGCGCTGCGCACGGCCGTGGACTTCACCGACGAGACCGGCGAGTTCCGGTCGCCGCCGACGGGCCTGCTCTATCCGGTGGGCCTGGAGGAGGGGCAGCGCGTGCGCGTGGAGTACGACCGAGCCGAACCCGAGCGGGTGCGCGTCGAGGGGCGCGGGTGGACGCTGTCGCTGATCCCGGCGCTGAGCATCCTCGTCGTCGGCCTGCTCGTCGCGGCGCCGCTGTGGTGGCTGAGCATTCGCGCCACCCGACGTTCACTTGAAGATCCGGCAACCGTTACCCCGGTGACACCACGAGGTGAGGTGGGGATGTGATGGTGGAGCGCATGCGAGTTGCGATTGTCGCGGAGAGCTTCCTCCCCAACATCAATGGCGTGACCAATTCGGTCCTCCGGGTGCTCGAGTACCTGGACGACCACGGCCACGAGGCGCTGGTGATCGCGCCGGGGGCGCGGCCGTTCCAGGAGGAGCAGGAGACGTACCGGGGGTTCCGCATCGAGCGGGTGCCCACGGTCATGGTCCCCATGGTCGATTCGCTGCCCATCGGTGTGCCGGAGGCGCGGATGGCCGCGATCCTGGCCAAGTTCAAGCCGGACGTCGTCCACCTGGCCTCGCCGTTCGTCCTTGGCGCGGCGGGCGCCTTCACCGCCAAGACCCTGCGCATCCCGGCGGTGGCGGTGTACCAGACCGACGTCGCGGGCTTCGCCAAGAACTACAAGCTGGCGGGGCTGTCGACGGCGGCCTGGGCCTGGACCCGGGTGATCCACAACGCCTGTGCACGGACGCTGGCGCCGTCGTCGCCGACCATCGCCGACCTGGACCGCCACCGCATCCGCAACGTGCGCAAGTGGGGCCGCGGCGTCGACGCCGTCCGCTTCCACCCCTCCAAACGCTCGGCGGCGCTGCGCAAGATGTGGAGCCCCGAGGGCAAGCCCATCGTCGGCTACGTCGGCCGGTTGGCGGCGGAGAAGTCCGTCGAGCGGCTGGCGGCCCTGTCGGAGCGCGGCGACGTGCAGGTGGTCATCGTCGGCGATGGCCCGGAGCGCGCGGAGCTGCAGGCGCTCATGCCCAACGCGGTGTTCACCGGCCAGCTCACCGGCGACGATCTGCCGCGGGCCTTCGCCAGCCTCGACCTGTTCGTCCACACCGGCGACTTCGAGACGTTCTGCCAGGCCGTCCAGGAGGCCCACGCCTCGGGCGTGCCCGCCATCGCCCCGAACGCCGGCGGCCCCCGCGACCTGATCACGCCGGGCGTCAACGGCGATCTGCTCGCCCCGGAGACGTTCGTCGCGGATCTGGGCGCGGCCGTCGACAAGCTCGTGTTCCCCGGCGATCCGCGGGCCGCCGAAGCCATGCGGGGAGTGTGCCGCGACACCGTCCGCGAGCGCACCTGGTCCGCCCTGTGCGACCAGCTCATGGGCCACTACGCGGCGGTCAGCGGCGTGCACCCGGGTTCGCGGCGGCGCAGCGCGGCAGCGTAGCCTGGCGGGGTGGCTAGGGCAGATCTGGGCAAGGACCCCCGCGACGTCGCGACGATGTTCGACGGCGTCGGCAAGAATTACGACATCACCAACACGGTGCTTTCCGCCGGCATCGACGCGCATTGGCGCCGCGAGACCGGGCGCCGCCTGGACCTCGCGCCCGGCGAGCTCGTCCTCGACCTCGCGGCCGGCACCGCCGTGTCCACCGTCGAGCTGTCGAAGTCCGGCGCGACCGTCATCGCCTGCGACTTTTCGCGCGGCATGCTCAAGGCCGGCGCGCACCGCGACGTGCCCAAGGTCTGCGGCGACGGCATGGAACTGCCGTTTCCCGACGACACCTTCGACGCCGTGACCATCAGCTTCGGCCTGCGCAACATCCACGACTTCCGCGCCGGGCTGCGCGAGATGGCCCGCGTCACCCGCCCCGGCGGCCGCCTGACGGTGTGCGAGTTCTCCACGCCGACCGTGCCCGTGTTCAGCACGGTGTACAAGGAGTACCTCATGCGCGCCCTGCCGGCGGTGGCCAAGGCGGTGTCGTCCAACCCGGACGCCTACGTCTACCTGGCCGAGTCCATCCGCGCCTGGCCCGCCCAGGAGGAGCTCGCCCGCGCCATCAACCGCAGCGGCTGGACCGACTGCGGCTGGCGCAACATGACCGGCGGCATCGCCGCGCTGCACTCGGCGGTGAAGCCGGCGTAGGTCCGGCTGCTGCTTCGCGGGTCTTGCTTTGCGACGACCCGCCGCACACCCCGCAGCTACTGCTCCAGCGTGTGGCCCGCGCGCTCCCAGGCGACGGTGCCGCCGTCGAGGGAGTTGAGCACGTCGAGTTCGGCGAGCTTCGGCTCGTCGGCGAATGCCGGCGCCCCGACGAGTTCGTCGGCGACGCGGCGGCTGGTGTGGCCCCTCATGCAGACGAGGGCGATGGCGGGGGCGGCGGCATCGTCGTCAAGCAAGGCGACCAGCTGCGCGGGGTCGGCCTTGAGCTGATTGGCGGGGATGTTCACCGCGCCGGGGATGTGGCCCTCGGCGAAGTCCTCCGCGCCGCGGATGTCCACGAGCGCGCAGCCGCTCGCGATGAGATTGTCCAGCTGGTCGGGGGAAACGTCGACGACGGTGGTCATGGCAGGGCCTTTCGGGGCGGAAGGGGAGGGCTCGGGGAGAACGCAGTACGAGCGCGGCACGGGCACCGGCGCGTGAGCACGAGGCTCTACGTCAGCGACCTGATCAGGGTGCGCTTGAGTGCAATGTACTCGGGGTCGAGCTCGACGTCTTCGGCGCGGCGGGGGCGGGCGAAGGGGACCTCGATGTCGTGGATGATCCGCGCGGGCGATCCGCCGCCGAGGACGATGATCCGGTCGGAGAGCAGGAGGGCTTCGTCGACGTCGTGGGTGACCATCAGCACGGTGCGGCGGTCGGTTTCCCAGATGTCCAGGAGCTGCTGCTGCAGCGACAGGCGGGTCAGGGCATCGAGGGCGCCGAAGGGCTCGTCGAGGAGCAGGACCTTCGGGTGGATGGCGAAGGCGCGGGCGATGCCGACGCGCTGCTGCATGCCGCCGGACAGCTCGCCGGGCTTGCGGTCGACGGCGTGGTCGAGGTGGACCATGGACAGGTAGTGGCGGGCGATGTCGTCGCGCTCGGCGTCGGAAAGCTCGGGGCGGGAGCTGCGCAGGGCGAACTTCACGTTGTCCAGGGCGGTCATCCAGGGCAGCAGGACGTGCTGCTGGAACACCATGCCGCGGTCGGGGCCGGGCTCGTCGATGGCCTCGCCGCCCAGCGAGATGCCGCCGGCGGTGGGGCGCGACAGGCCGGCCGCCATGGTCAGCAGCGTCGACTTGCCGCAGCCGGACGGGCCGAGGACGGTGACGAACTGGCCGTGCGCCAGGTCGAGGTCGATGCCGTCGAGGACGACGGTGTCGGGGGCGCCGCGGCGCTTGGCGGGGTAGGCCTTCACCACGCCGCGGAAGCTGAGGTAGCGGGCGTCGGACTCGTCGACCGCCTGGCCGGGCTGCTCGATGACGTCAGGCACTGGGGACCACCTTCTGGATGTTGGAGACGATCTGGTCGAGGACGAAGCCCACCGCGCCGATGATGACGATGGCCACGACGATGGCGGCGATGTCGAGGCGGTTCCACATGTTCCACACGAAGTAGCCCATGCCGCGCCCGCCGACGAGCATCTCGGCGGCGATGATGACCAGCCACGCGGTCGACAGCGACAGGCGCATGCCGGTGACGATCGACGGCAGCGTCGCGGGCAGCAGGATGTGGCGGAAGGTGTCGCGGCGGTTGGTGCCCAGGGTCCGCGCCAGGTCGCGGTACAGGGGGTTGATGCCCATGACGCCGGAGATGGTCTGCAGCAGCATCGGCCACAGGGCGGACATGATGATCACGAACAGCGCCGTGTTCTCCGAGTCCCGCAGCAGCGCCAGGCCGATGGGCAGCCACGCAAGCGGAGACACGGGCCGCAGGATCTGCACCAGCGGCTCGAGGCCCCAGCGCAGCGGCGTGATCATGCCCAGCAGGAACCCGACGGGGATGGCGATGGCCGCGGCGATGGCGAAGCCGAGCAGCACGCGCCACAGGCTGGCCATCAGGTGCCAGAAGATGCCGACGCTCGACGGCCCGTCCCGGTAGAACGGGTCGGCGAGGATCTCCGTGCCGCGCGCCCACACGTCGGCGGGCCCGGGCGCCAGGCCGGTGAGCAGGCCGGCGGAGATCGCGACCTGCCACAGGCCGATGATCACGGCCATGCACGCCACGAACACCGCCGCGCCCTTGAGCATCGGCGAGCGCAGGGTATCCCGCAGGGCGGTGGAGGCCTGCTTGCTTGACGACGTCCCCTCCTCCCCACCTCCGCCCGCGCCGGAGGCAGTGGCGGGCGAACCTGAGTTGCCGGAACGAGAGGCGGGGGATTGTCCGTCGTCAAGCGAACCGGCGCCGGGGGAGGAGGCGCGCTGGCCCGTGATGGTGGTGGCGTCGCTCATCGGGCGATCTCCTTGTCGGTCCAGGCCCACGGGTCCGCGGCGTCGAAGCGGCGGCCGTTGACCTCGAAGGTGTCGGGGGCGGTGCGGGGCGGTGCGGCGGTGGCGGACTCGGGGGAGTCGACCGAGGCCAGTGCGTCGGCGGCGCCGGAGACGTCGAAGACGTCCTCGACGGCGCGGCGCAGGCCGGCGGTGTCGCCGTGGTCGGCGATGTCGCCGAGGCCCCAGCGGGAGAGCTGGGTGCCAATCCACATTCCGGCGGGCACCTCCGGCATGGGCCGGAAGCTGACGCGCTTGGCGGCGACGGCCGGGTCGACGGGCTCGCGGCCCGCGCCGGCGGCGACGGAGCCGGTGAGCACGGACTTGAGCAGCGCCGGGTCCTGGTTGAGGTACTTCTCCGGGGCGAGGACGTCGCCGATGTCGTGGCGGTGGTTCGGGTCGTCGCACCACAGCGCCGATTCGGCGACGGCGGCGGCCAGCGCCCGGTAGGTGGCCGGGTTTTCGGCGGCCCAGTCGGCGTTGGCGGCGAGGCTGCAGCAGGGGTGGCCGTCCCACATGTCGCCGGTGAGGCGGTGCAGGTGGCCGTGGCCGGCGGTGATGGACCGCTGGTTGAACGGGCCGGGGCCGAGGAAGCCGTCGATGTTGTCGGTGGCCAGGTTGGCCACCATGTCGGCGGGCCGCATCAGCCGCAGCTGCACGTCGCGGTCGGGGTCGAGGCCGCCGGAGGTGAGGTAGTCGCGCAGCAGCAGGTTGTGGATGGAGAAATCGAAGGGCACGCCGAGCGTGAAACCCTCCATGTCCTCCGGCTTTGCGACGCCCATGTGCTTGTTCGCCAGCGTCAGCCCCTGGCCGTTGGTGTTGGCGATGACGGCCAGCTTCGTCGGCGTCGCGCGGGTAGCCAGGCCATGGTGGATGGCCAGGGGCATCGGCGCGAGCATGTGGGCGACGTGGAGCTCGCCGGAGGCGTAGGCGCTCCACACTTCGGCCCAGCCGGCGAACTTCTTCAGGGTGACGTTGAGGCCGTGCTTGGCGAAGATCCCACGGGCTTCCGCGGCGATGATCGGCGAGGAGCACGTGATGGGCAGGAAACCGATGGTGACGTCGGTGAGCGTGCCCGAGTCACCGGCGGAGCCGGTGGAGTCGGGGGATTCCGTGCCTCCCGTGCCTCCCGTGCCTTCCCGGTTTCCCTGTGCCGGTGCATCGGAGCAGGCCGCCAGCGCGCCGCCCAGCAATGCTCCGGCCCCGAGGCCCAGCGCCCGGCGGCGGCTGACGGCCCGCATCAGTGGCCCTCGGCGGCGGCGAGCGCCCAATCGTGCATCTGGCCGGCGTGGTAGAGCAGGGGCTTGTTGCCGGAGCGGTGCACCTCGTTGACGCGGGCGAGCAGGATCAGGTGGTCGCCGCCGTCGTAGATGCGGTGGATGTGGGTGCTCAGCCACGCCGCGGAATCGTCGATGAGGGGGATGTCGTTGGGGCCGGAGGAGTGGCCGACGCCGGCGAAACGGTCCTCGTTGCGGCCGGCGAAGCGGAAGGCCACGTGGGCCTGGTCGCTGGCCAGGACGTTGACGCCCATCGGGGTGCCCACGCGGAAGGCGGGCAGGCTGCGGGCGCGCTTGTCCACGCACACGAGGATCAGCGGCGGCTCGATGGACACCGACGTGAAGGAGCTGACGGTCATGCCGACCTTCGACCCGTCCGGGCCGAGAGCCGTGATGACGGTGACGCCCGACGGGAACGCGCCGGCGGTGTCGCGCAGCGTGCGGCCGTCGACCTGGTCGCCGCGGGTCCAATCGCCGGTCATGCCGTCGTCCTGGATGTGCGGGCGTGCGGAAGCGTCGGTGGTCATCATGGCGTTCCTTCCGGTAGGTGAAGGTGGAGGTGGCTCGACGTTGAGCCGGTCAGCGGGGCCCGTTCAGCGAAAGTCGCTCAACAGAGCCGTTCAAGCGGGCTCGTTCAGCGCTCGCACTGGGAGAGCTCCCAGCGCAGCTGGCCCTCGGACGGCGACTGGACGGGGATGAAGGCGGCCTCGCGGAAGCGGCGGGAGGAGTCCGAGCGGTGGGCGTAGCCGCGGCCGCCGGCGCAGCGCAGCTCGAGGGCCGCGGCGGCGGTGGCGACCTCGGCGGCGGCCAGGCGCATGGACAGCAGCTCGGAGCGCTCGAAGGCGACGCCCGGGCCGGTCTTCTCGGCGACGGACTCGACCATGGAGCGGACCAGGGCCAGGGAGCCGCGGGTGCGGTCAATCTCCGGGGCGAACACGGCGTTGGTGCCCAGCGAACCGCGGTCGGCGGCGGCCAGGGACGCCTCGGCCAGGCCGACGCACATCGCGGACTGCAGCGCCAGGAAGGTGGGGCGGCAGGCGGCGAGGAAGTTCTCGAAGTCGGTGGTCAGCACCTGGTCGGCGGAGATGCGCACGCCCTCGAACTTGACGTAGGACGACGCGGTGGAATCCAGCGCCATCAGGCTGAACTGGTTGCCGGCGGTGATGCCCGGGGTCGACAGCGGCAGCGCGACCAGCAGGCGGTCGCCGTTGGTGGCGCGCGCCGCGGTGACCATGATCGACTCGTCGTAGAGGTTCGACGCCCACTTCAGCGAACCGTCGAGGACGTACTCGGAGCCGTCGTCGGAGGGGGTGGCGGTCAGGTCGAGGCTGCCGCACCCGGCGGCCTCGCGGAACGCCGAGGCCATGCCGGTGATGCCCGGGGTGGAACCGTCGAGCAGGCCCGGCAGCACCGAGTTGGCGTAGGCGGTGTCCGCCAGCGTCAGGTACTCGATGGTCATGCGGTGGGCCCACAGGCCGAAGGCCGACGACATGCACCGCGACGCCAGGGCCCGCACGGCGGCGACCATGTCGGGCAGGCGGCCGCCGGCGTTGCGCGGCGCACCGAGGCCCAGCAGCTGCTCGGAGCCGAGCAGCGGCAGGACGAAGCGGGCCTCGCCCTCGCCGTTGTCGAGCGCATTGGCGCGCTCGGCGACCTGCTCGAGGATGGTGGCCGGGATGGTGGCGGGTGCGGTGGTGGTGGTCATCGGTGTTCGGGTTCCTTCGGCTTTACTTTTCGACGGTGGTGGTGTGGTGCACCGCGACCGGGTTGGTCATGGTGGCGACGACCGGCGACCAGCGCATGGCGGTGTCGGCGATGGCCTTGAGGGTGTCCTCGTCGGCGCCCTCGGCGGCCAGCGTGATGTCGATGCGGATGTCGGTGAAGCCGAGGACCTTGTCGGGGTCGGTGTCGCCGACGCCCCACACGGCGGAGATGTCGATGTCGCCTTCCATCGCCAGCTCGATCTTGTCCAGGGCGATGCCCTGCTTGGTGGCGTTGGCCTGCAGGCCGACGGAGATGCAGGAGCCCAGGGCGGCGAGGACGACCTCGGAGGGGTTGGCGGCGACGTTGTCGCCGAGCAGGCCGCAGGGCTCGGAGACGACGACGTCGGCGGTGTCGCGCACGGAGGTGACGTTGCGGAAGCCGGCTTCGCAGCGGGTGACCGTGGTCAGGACCTTGCGGCCCTTGGACGGGTCGGTCTTGTTGGTCTCGGCGAGGTTGTTCAGGCCCTCGGCGTCGATGCCCTCGAGCTTGGCGGAAACGGAAGTCATTTTGCGGTCCCTTCTTCGGAAAAGCTGTGCATTTCCGGGATGCCGCGTCGGCGGTTCCCGGTCCGCCGCACATGACACCACTTGCTAGACAAAGTTGTCTATCCCCGAGGTGGTGTGATCTAAAACTCAGTGCCGGGTCGCCGCAGGTCGATGCCGGGGCGCGCGATTCGATTCACGGTGAATCAAACGCGGGGCCAGGGCCGCTCCCACGATTCACGGTGAATCGAAGTGCCGTTGTATTCGGGCGGGAGTTGCTGGATCGGCGCCGGCTGCTGGTTTCGGCCCGTCAGCTCCAGGGCGGTCGCGAATCGATGGCGAGGGACGCCCGGCCGGCCGTGCGCCAGAGGCGGGCGGTGAGGTCGCGGTCGGCGGGGGTGACCAGGTTGCCCATGAGGCGCGCGGCGGCGCCCATCACCGCGCCGCCCCAGGGCGCGCCGAGGGTGAGCGGGCCGCCGGCGGGCAGTAGCCACGGCACGGTCAGGCCCGCGGCCAGGCGGCGGGCCAGGGAAAACGCCTCGCCGTAGTGCTCGCGCAGCATCGCCGGCCAGGAATGGGTGAGGCCGTCGGGGTCGCCGGCGACGTCGCACATGAGGCCCACGGCGAGCCGCGCCGACTCCATGCCGTAGTCGATGCCCTCGCCGTTGAGGGGGTTGACCAGCGCCGCGGCGTCGCCGAGCAGCGCCCAGTTGGGGCCGGCGACGTGGCTGACCGCGCCGCCCATCGGCAGCAGCGCCGAGGTCACCGACTTCGGCCGCCCCAGCTCCCACTCGTCGCGGACCTGCCCGGCGTAGTGGTGCAGCAGCTTCTTCACGTTGACCTTCGCCGGCCGCGCCGACGTCGCCAGCGCGCCGCAGCCGAGGTTCACGCGGCCCTCGCCGAGCGGGAAGATCCAGCCGTAGCCGGGCTGCACCGCCCCGTCGGCGTCGCGCAGCTCCAGGTGGGAATGGATCCACTCCTCGTCGCGGCCGGCGTCGCAATACGAGCGGGCGGCCACGCCGAACACGGAGTCCCTGTGCCACTGCCGCCCCAGCTGCTTTCCGACGGGACTGCGCACGCCGTCGGCGACGAGGAGCCAACGGCAGGAGATGCGGTGGGCCGAACCGTCGTCAAGCACAACCGACACGGCCGCGACCGAGCGGCCCGGGCCCCGCTCCACCGACGTCACCGGGCAGCCGTCGAGCAGGCGCGCCCCGCAGGCGACGGCATGATCGGCGACCATCGCGTCGAACACGGTGCGGGGCACCGCCGAGCCCGCCGCGGGGAACTCGCCCTCCGGCCACGGGGCGGTGATCGACCCGCCGAAACCGTGGAGCTTCAGGCCGCGGTTGCGGGTGCGGGACAGGACCCGGTCGGCCAGGCTCAGGCGGCCGAGCTCCGCGATGGCGCGGGGAGTGAGCCCATCGCCGCAGGTCTTGTCGCGGGGAAACGTCTGCGCGTCGACCATCACGACGTCGAGGCCCCGGTTGGCCGCATGCGCCGCCGCGGCCGCGCCCGTCGGGCCCGCGCCGACGACGACCACATCGGCGCTGGACGGGACGTGATGGCGATTCGGCGACTGGGCGGTCATGGTCCCCAAGGCTATACGGGGCGGGGGAGCGCGGACCCCGGGGCCGGATGATGGGAATGGGCGCCGGTGGATTACGGTATGTTCGGCATATCCACAGGTTCGCCACGGGCACTCCCCGCGGGCGAGCAGGCATGGCGGCGATCGAACCAGACGATCCGACCACGACGATCCGAGCAAAAGGCGGGACCCGAATGCGTAACGGCGCAACCAGCGTTTCCGACGCACCGAGCATCCAGCGGACCGGCGGCGAACGCGTCGCCAGCGTCGACCTCGGCGACCCCGAGCTGGAGCGCGCGGTCACCGGGGGCATGCGCGCCAGCGAGACGCTGCTCATCGACGAGCTGAGCCGGGGCGAGGAGTTCCTGGTCGAGCACGTGCGCCACCTCGCCGACGCCGGCGGCAAGCGGTTCCGTCCCATGTTCGCCATGCTCTCGGCCCAGTTCGGGCCGCGGCCGGAGTCCGAGGACGTGGTCACCGCCGCCACCGTCATCGAGATGACGCACCTGGCCACGCTCTACCACGACGACGTCATGGACGAGGCCGACATGCGCCGCGGCGTCGAGTCCGCCAATTCGCGCTGGTCGAACTCGGTGGCCATCCTGTCCGGCGACTATCTCTTCGCCACCGCCTCGCGCCTGCTCGCCCGCCTGGGCACCGACACCGTCGCGCACTTCGCCCGCACCTTCGGCGACCTGGTCACCGGCCAGATGCGCGAGTCCATCGGCTGCCCCGACGGCGCCGACGAGGTCGAGCACTACCTGCAGGTCATCCGCGAGAAGACGGGCGTGCTCATCGCGTCGTCCGGGTACCTCGGCGCGCTGCACGCCGGTGCGGACGAGGAGACCGTCGAGGCGCTGTCGCGCTACGGCGGCCTGGTGGGCCTGGTGTTCCAGATCGTCGACGACATCATTGACATCGCCTCCGATTCGGCGCAGTCCGGCAAGACCCCGGGCACGGACCTCAAGGAGGGCGTGTTCACTCTGCCGGTGCTCTACGCGCTGCGCGAGGAGGGCCCCGTCGGCGATCGCCTGCGCGAGATCCTCGACGGCCCCGTCACCGACGACGCCCTGCTGGCCGAGGCCCTCGACCTCCTCGAGCGCTCCTCCGGCCCGTCGCGCGCCCTCGGCCTGGTCCGCGAGCTCATGGCCGAGGCGGAATCCGTCATCGCCGGCCTGCCCGACATCCCCGCCAAGGCCGCCCTGCGCCGCGTGGCCGACTACACCGTCCAGCGGGTCGGATAGTTCCCTGCCTGCGGATTTGGTGCCCCGCGAGGGTTCTGGGTAGCATTCCATTCGCACCCACGGGGTGTACGCCAGATTGCCCGAGCGGCCAAAGGGAGCGGATTGTAAATCCGTCGGCTTTGCCTACGTTGGTTCGAATCCATCATCTGGCACAGATCACCGGGGCCCGGATCGTGAAAGCGATCCGGGCCCCGGTTTTTCGTATCTGGCTTGGCGACGTCGGGGAGGGGCCGTCGCAAAGCAAAGGGGAGGGGCGGAAGAGCCCGGGATTGCGGTGTTGGATGAGCCCGTAATTGCCGTGCTGCCTGCGGATTTGTGTATGCCAGCGGGGTCGGGTTAGTCTTTCTCTCGGCTTCGCAGGGAGCGCCCGAGGGTCCACAAGACCGCAAGCGCGAACTTTGATGCCATGCCCCCTTAGCTCAGTCGGCAGAGCGTTTCCATGGTAAGGAAAAGGTCGACAGTTCGATTCTGTCAGGGGGCTCCATTCTTTTGTCCGGCACCCGTTTTTGAGCGGGCCGCTGGCGCGGAAGAATTTGGGGCGATGTAGCTCAGATGGTGAGAGCGCACGACTCATAATCGTGAGGTCGGGGGTTCGATCCCCCCCATCGCTACTGGTGACCACGTTCACCATCCCCGATTAGCCCGCGTGCTAGGGTGGGAAACCGTCGCACGGACTTCGCGCGACGAAGGGGCGTAGCTCAATTGGCAGAGCAGCGGTCTCCAAAACCGCAGGTTGCAGGTTCAAGTCCTGTCGCCCCTGCAATACCCCTTACGCCGGAAACCCCCTCGAGGAGAGACGTGGCCGAGGAAAAGAGCACCACCGCAGCAGCGCGGCCCACGGGCAAGCGCCAGGTCTCCGGTGCCACCACCGCTCCGGCGCGCGACAGCCGCCCCGTGAAGCGGAACGACGAGGAAAAGCTGGGCACCCGCAATCCCGTCACCTTCATCAAGCAGGTCATCGCCGAACTGCGCAAGGTCATCTGGCCCACGGGCAAGCAGATGGTGGTCTACACCATCGTCGTGCTCCTGTTCCTGGCGTTCATGGTCGCGCTCGTGTGGGGCGTCGACGCACTCGCCGGCATGGGCATTCAGGCGATCTTCAACGCGTAGGGTATGCTCGCGAGCAACGAAGCTACATCCCGCCACCGCACCACGCGGTAGGCGGGATTATCTTTTGCATTGCAGGGTCTTGACCAAGCTTGACCAAGCACGAGAACACGCACGAGAACAAGCACGGACGCGCGGGGCACGCCCCGGGCGCAGACTGGAAGGGTCGCACCGAATGAACGACGGTCAGAACATCTTCTCCGACGCCGAGGGCTCCACCGGGCCGATCGGCGACGCGATCATCGACGCCGCGAAGGAGGCCGCCGAGGCCGACGTCGACGCCGATGCCGCCGCCACCGCCGAGGGTGCGGGCCAGGACGCCGTCGAGGGCCTCGAGGGCGCCGGCGCGACGGGGGAGGCGGCCGAGGCCGTCGCCGAGGACGCCGAGGGCCAGGGCGTGGAAGAGCGTGCCGAGGGTGCCGAGGGCGAGTCTGCTGAGGGCGAGTCGGCCGAGGGGGCCGAGGGCGAGGCCGAAGAGGTCGACCCGGAGGCGGAGTACCGCCAGCGCCTGCGCGAGTTCCAGCGCGAGCTCAAGCGCCGCAAGGGCGACTGGTACATCATCCAGTGCTACTCGGGCTACGAGAACAAGGTGAAGACCAACCTGGAGATGCGCGCCCAGACCCTGGGCGTCGAGGAGCAGATCCACGAGGTCATCGTCCCCATCGAAGAGGTGCAGGAGCGCAAGGACGGCAAGCTCAAGACCGTCAAGCGCAAGCTGCTGCCGGGTTACGTGCTCGTGCGCATGTCCCTCGACGACCCGTCGTGGTCCGTCGTCCGCGACACCCCGGGCGTGACCTCCTTCGTCGGTTCCGAGGGCCACCCGACCCAGGTGAAGATCCGCGAGGTCGCCAAGTTCCTCATGCCCAAGGAGACCGTCACCGCCGACGCCGCCGAGGGCACCCAGCCGGGCGAGGCCGCCGAGCTGTCCGTCGCCTCCGCGCCGAAGGTCGAGGACGACAAGGTCGCCATCGATTACGAGGTCGGCGAGTCGGTCACCATCCTGTCCGGCCCGTTCGCCTCCGTCGCGGCCACCATCTCCGAGATCGACGCCTCCACCGGCCGCATCAAGGCCCTGGTGTCCATCTTCGGCCGCGAGACCCCGGTCGAGCTCGGCCTGGACGAGGTCGAGAAGCTCACCTAGGAGTTTCCTCCGGCAGTTGGCCGGAACAATCTCCGCAGACCGCCGCCCGCCGCGATTTTGGCGGGCGGCCCGCTGCAGGTAACGTCATTCGTCGCGCGCCAACTGGCGCGCGACGAATTTTTTCATCCCCGGTGGCTTGGCCGTGCGCGGCCGGCATCCGGACGGGTGGCCGCAGGCCCCGGCATCATGGCGGCGGCGAACCCGGTAACAAGGAAGAAGGTCCCCGATGCCTCCGAAGAAGAAGAAGATCCAGGCCGTCATCAAGCTGCAGATCCAGGCCGGCCAGGCCAACCCGGCCCCGCCGGTTGGCCCGGCCCTGGGCGCCCACGGCGTCAACATCATGGAGTTCTGCAAGGCGTACAACGCCGCCACGGAGAACCAGCGCGGCAACGTCATCCCGGTCGAGATCAACGTCTACGAGGACCGCTCGTTCGACTTCTCGCTGAAGACCCCGCCGGCCGCGAAGCTGCTGCTGAAGGCCGCCGGCCTGCAGAAGGGCTCCGGCGTCCCGCACACCGACAAGGTCGGCTCCGTGACCATGGACCAGTGCCGCGAGATCGCCGAGCAGAAGAAGCCGGACCTCAACGCCAACGACATCGAGGCCGGCGCGAAGATCATCGCCGGCACCGCCCGCTCCATGGGCATCGTCGTCGAGGGCAAGTAGTCCCATCCCGATAACCGTGGCAGGGCCCGCTCCGGCCCGCACCACGACTCCAACGACAAGATTGGAACCACAATGAGCAAGCAGTCCAAGGCTTACAAGGCCGCCGCCGAGAAGATCGACGCCGGTCGCCTTTACACCCCGATCGAGGCCACGAACCTGGTCAAGGAGACCTCCTCGCAGAAGTACGATGCTTCCGTGGACGTCGCCATCCGCCTGGGCGTCGACCCGCGCAAGGCCGACCAGCTGGTCCGCGGCACCGTCTCCCTGCCCAACGGCACGGGCAAGACCGTCCGCGTCGCCGTCTTCGCCGCCGGCGAGAACGCCACCAAGGCCGAGGAGGCCGGCGCCGACTTCGTGGGCACCGACGAGCTGATCGAGAAGATCCAGGGCGGCTGGACCGACTTCGACGTCGCCATCGCCACCCCGGACCAGATGGCCAAGGTCGGCCGCGTCGCGCGCGTCCTGGGCCCCCGCGGCCTGATGCCGAACCCGAAGACCGGCACCGTCACCGCCGACGTGGCCAAGGCCATCACCGAGGTCAAGGGCGGCAAGATCTCGTTCCGCGTCGACAAGGCGTCGAACCTGCACGCCCTGATCGGCAAGGCCTCCTTCACCGCCGAGCAGCTGGCCGAGAACTACGGCGCCCTGCTCGACGAGCTGCTGCGCCTGAAGCCGTCCGCGGCCAAGGGCAAGTACCTGAAGAAGATCACCCTGTCCTCCACCTCCGGCCCGGGCATCCAGGTCGATGCCTCCGTGGTGAAGAACTACGCGGGCAACGAGGACGCCTAAGTCCCCGGCGGGTGACCCCGCACCGCATGGCCCGGCCCGCGCTTTTGGCGCGTGGCCGGGTTTTTGCGTGAATCCGGCCCCGGGCCGGTGCGGGGCCCCTATCGTTTTGCCCATGCACATCAGTTCCGGCCGCGCCGGGGGCGACCCCCGGGATGATCGCGGGTCCCGCGAGGCTTCGGCCCTGCGCGCGATCGAGCGGCTGGCGATGCTTGACGACGGCACCGGGTTCGTCCTCGGCGAACTCGAGGCGACCTTGGCGGGGCTCGACCCCGACGTCCGCGAATTGCCGTCGGTCCGGGTGGCGTCGCTGCCGTTTTTGGCGGAGCTGAAGCTCGGCCTGGGCGACGACCGCCCCGTGGCGGAGCTGCTGGAGGATTCCGTCGCCAGGGCGGTGGCGGGGGATGCGGCCTCCCGGGTGGTGGCGATCCGGGTGCTGCGCGCGCTGGCGCGGATGGATGCGGTGGAGCTGGGGGTCGTCGTCAAGCGTCTTTTGAGGGGCGGGGAGGGGAGCGACCCGGTGCTGGCGCTCGGCCTGCAGCTGGCCGCGGCGGTGCTCGACGCGGTCGGGCCGGGCGCGCACCCGCTGGCGTTTCCGCGGCTGCCCGGGCGATTCGCCGACCGCGTGCTCATGGCCGGCGACCCCGAGCTGCTGTGCTTCTTCGCCGACGTCGAGCTCGCGGTGCACGACCGGGAGCGCGACGACCGGCGCATCGCGGAGGAGATCGACGAGGAACTGGGTAGGGAACTCGATCGGGAGCTGGGCCCGGATCAGTCCGGCGGGCTCGACTGCGGGGGAGCGGCCAAGCCTTCCCGGCCCTCCCGCGGCGACGATTTTGGAGATTCCGCACCTGCGGTGTAACGTACCGCCATGAAGTTTGACCGGCTCCCTCGCGGGAAGCCGGAGACTCAAGTTTCACCGAAGACCGCCGGTTTCCTGGCTATCCAGGATGAAGGTTCAGCGCAGACGCTGACGGCCCGCGCAGGATGACTTGGAGTCGTGAAGACGCCCGGCCGCGTGCCGTGCACCTCCTTCGCGCCCCGGCCATTGTGCGCCCGGGGCGTTCGTCGTTTCCGCCCCTTACCCCGGCGTCTAACCCACGACACATCAGGAAGGAGGCGAGAGTACCCATGGCAGCAAACGCCGTTAAGCAGGCCGCCGTCGCGTCGATCAAGCAGGACGTCGACGAGTCGACCGCCATCGTTCTCACCGAGTACCGCGGCATGTCCGTCGCGCAGATCACCGAGCTGCGTCGCGCCCTTGGCGCCGACGTGAAGTACTCCGTCGCCAAGAACACCATGATCAAGCTCGCCGCCGCCGAGGCGGGCGTCGAGGGTCTTGACGAGCACCTCACCGGACCGACCGCCGTCGCCTTCATCAAGGGCGAGGCCGTCGACGCGGCCAAGGCGATCAAGAAGTTCGCCGAGGACAACAAGAACCTCGTGATCAAGGGCGGCTACATGGACGGCGCGGCTATGGACGCCGCGCAGTTCCAGGCCCTCGCGGACATGGACAACCGCGAGACCACTCTGGCCAAGCTGGCCGGTGCCTTCAATGGCGTTCTGGCGAACGTCGCCGGCCTGCTCGATGCCCCCACCTCCTCGGTCGCCCGCCTCGCCGCGGCGCTCGAGGAGAAGAAGCAGTAGAGCACCGGCACCACAGACCCGAATACGCGGGACCCGGACCGGGTCCCGCACCCCGCGGCTCGCGCCGCACATGACTTCACAGGAGACACATCATGGCTAAGTACACCACCGAGGAGCTGCTCGAGGCGTTCAAGGAGATGACCCTCGTTGAGCTGACCGAGTTCAAGAAGGCGTTCGAGGACGAGTTCGACGTCACCGCCGCCGCCCCCGTCGCCGTCGCCGCCGCCGGTGGCGAGGCTGCCCCGGCCGCCGAGGAGAAGGACGAGTTCGACGTCGTCCTCGAGGATGCCGGCGCCAAGAAGATCGGCGTGATCAAGGCCGTCCGCGAGCTCGTCTCCGGCCTGGGCCTGAAGGAGGCCAAGGAGCTCGTCGAGGGTGCGCCGAAGGCCATCATCGAGGGCGCGTCCAAGGACGACGCCGAGGCCGCCAAGGCCAAGCTCGAGGAGGCCGGCGCCAAGGTTTCCCTGAAGTAAGGGACCTGCGCCGCGGCACCCCCGCGCCAGCTTTTTCACCGGGCCCCGCCCGCACGCTCACCGCGTGCCGGCGGGGCCCGGTCTTTTTTGGGCTACTTGCGAGGGCGTCGAGGTAAGCGGTCCAGGATGCGGTGGGGGAGTGGCGCCTGAGTAGGATGGTGCGCATGCTTCCCCGTTCGCGCATCATCGCCGTCCTGATCATCGGGCTCGGTGCGGCGATGATCGCCGCCGGCGCTTTCCTGCCCCGCCTGGTGTCCGACGACCCCAAGATCCCCCTCGACCTGCCGGACACCACGTACGCGCTGCGGGCCGAGGACGGGGTGTCCTCGAAGTTGCTTCCCGACGGCACCAGGGAAGACGCCACCGGTCCGATCCGGCGCCAGTTCCACGGCGAATTGATCGAGCCGGCGGACGAGAAGCGGGTGTCGGTGCGCCTGGGCACGTCGACGACGCGCGAGCTGCCGCCGGAGGTCATGGGCACCGATCCCATCCTCGAGCTGGTCGATGCCGCGGTGTGGACGTTCACGGTCGACCGGTTGAGCGGCGAGTTCCTCGCCCCGGCGCAGTTGACCGACCAGATGGCGGGCGTGCCCGTGGAGGTGCCGGCAGAAGGTTACTGGGTGAAGTTCCCCGCCGGGGCCGAGGCCGTGACCTACCCGGTGTTCGACGATTTCCTGCGCCGCACGGTGCCCGCCGAATACCAGGGCACCGCGGACATCGGCGGCAACGAGGTCCTGCGCTACCGCCAGACCATCGCGCCGACGAACCTGGCGTCGCTGTACCGCTCGAACCTGTCGCAGATCAGCGTCGACGACAAGACCGGCTTCCTCATGTACCAGGGCACCCGCGAGTGGCTCGTCGAGCCGGACAGCGGCATGGTCGTGGACATCAACGAGGATCTGGACCTGCGCTGGGAGACCCGCGAGGGGGAGCGGCTGCGCACGCTGCTGCGCTTCACCGGTGGAGTCGACGATCAGGCGTCGGCGCGATTGCTGCAGCAGGCCCTGGAAGTCGCGGATACGGCGCCCGTGCGCGCTTGGTCGATTGCGCTTCTGGCGATCGGTGCTATCTTGGCCTTCGGCGGAACCGTCGGCGCCTTCCGGCCGGCCGGTCCGAATCGGGGAGAAGAGCCCGGCGATCCAGCGCGCCGGAAGTGACCCCCGTCCTCCCGACACACGCGCACCAGATTTCCAGTGGACTTGCGGCCTGCGATGGTATAGGCTGAGTCGTTGCGCTGGAATTAGGTGTGTCGTAGTGTCCCCACTTGACGTGCCGTCCGGGATAACGGGGGCGTCGCAAAGCCTGTGAACTGGTATTTTGCAACCCCTGCCGTGGCCCTGACGTGCATCGTCCGCAAGGCTCTGCCCGCTACCGTGTGATTCCTGCAAACCAAACGCTTAAATCCAAGCGGACGGGCGCGCCACCGGTTGCCGGCGCCCCCACCGCGTGAGGTGCTGGAAGGACCCATCTTGGCAGTCTCCCGCCAGACCAAGGCAGTGGCCGGTATTCCCGGAGCTTCGAAGAGGTACTCATTCGCGAAGATCAGCGAGCCCATTGCGGTTCCGGGTCTTCTCGATCTGCAGCGTGAGTCGTTCGCATGGCTCATCGGCACGCCCGAGTGGCGCGCCCGCCGCCAGGAGGAACTCGGCGACGGGTCTCAGGTCACCAGTGGACTCGAGGACATCCTTGACGAGCTGTCCCCGATCGAGGACTACTCGCAGAAGATGTCCCTCACCCTGTCCGACCCCTGGTTCGACTCCGTGAAGAACACGGTGGACGAATGCAAGGACAAGGACATCAACTACTCGGCCCCGCTGTACGTCACGGCCGAGTTCACCAACCGCGAGACCGGCGAGATCAAGTCGCAGACGGTCTTCATCGGCGATTTCCCGATGATGTCCGACAAGGGCACGTTCATCGTCAACGGCACCGAGCGTGTCGTCGTCTCCCAGCTCGTGCGTTCCCCGGGCGTCTACTTCGACGAGACCATCGACAAGTCGACCGAGCGCCCCTTGCACTCCGTCAAGATCATCCCGTCGCGCGGTGCGTGGCTGGAGTTCGACGTCGACAAGCGGGACACCGTCGGCGTCCGCATCGACCGCAAGCGCCGCCAGCCGGTCACCGTGCTGCTGAAGGCGTTCGGTTGGACGACGGAGGAGATCAAGGAGCGCTTCGGCTTCTCCGAGATCATGATGGCCACGCTCGAGAAGGACGGCGTCGCCAACACCGACGAAGCCCTGCTGGAGATCTACCGCAAGCAGCGCCCGGGCGAGCCCCCGACGCGCGAGTCGGCGCTGGCGCTGCTGGAGAACAACTTCTTCAAGCCCAAGCGCTACGACCTGGCCAAGGTCGGCCGCTACAAGGTCAACCGCAAGCTGGGCCTCGGCGGCGACGGCGTCGGCGAGATGGTCCTCACCGAGCAGGACATCGCCACCACCATCGAGTACCTCGTGCGCCTGCACGACGGCGAGAAGGCCATGACCTCCCCCGATGGGCGCGAGGTCCCGGTCGAGGTCGACGACATCGACCACTTCGGCAACCGCCGCCTGCGCACCGTGGGCGAGCTCATCCAGAACCAGGTCCGCGTCGGCCTGTCGCGCATGGAGCGCGTCGTCCGCGAGCGCATGACCACCCAGGACGTCGAGTCGATCCAGCCGACCACCCTGATCAACGTGCGCCCGGTCTCCGCCGCGATCCGCGAGTTCTTCGGCACGTCGCAGCTGTCGCAGTTCATGGACCAGAACAACTCCCTGTCGGGCCTGACCCACAAGCGCCGCCTGTCGGCGCTGGGCCCGGGCGGCCTGTCGCGCGAGCGCGCCGGCCTGGAGGTCCGCGACGTCCACCCGTCGCACTACGGCCGTATGTGCCCGATCGAGACCCCCGAGGGCCCGAACATCGGCCTGATCGGTTCGCTGTCGGTCTACGCCCGCGTGAACCCGTTCGGTTTCATCGAGACCCCGTACCGCCGCGTCGTCGACGGCAAGCTGACCACCGACGTGGACTACCTGACCGCCGACGAGGAGGACCGCTACGTCGTCGCCCAGGCGAACACGCCGGTCGACTCCGAGGGCCAGTTCGTCAACGAGACGCTGCCGGTGCGCAAGAAGGGCGGCGACGTCGAGGTCGTCCGCGCCACCGAGGTCGACTACATGGACGTGTCGCCGCGCCAGATGGTGTCGGTCGCCACCGCCATGATCCCGTTCCTCGAGCACGACGACGCCAACCGTGCCCTGATGGGCGCGAACATGCAGCGCCAGGCCGTGCCGCTGCTGCGCGCCGAGGCCCCCTTCGTGGGCACCGGCATGGAGCAGCGCGCCGCGTACGACGCCGGCGACCTGATCATCGCCCCGTGCGATGGCGCGGTCGAGTCGGTGTCGGCGGACTTCATCACCATCATGGATGACGAGGGCCAGCGCCACACCTTCATCCTGCGCAAGTTCGAGCGCACGAACCAGGGCACCAGCTACAACCAGAAGCCGCTCGTCGACGAGGGCGACCGCGTCGAGGCCGGCCAGGTCATCGCCGATGGCCCGGGCACCGACAACGGCGAGATGGCGCTGGGCAAGAACCTGCTCGTGGCGTTCATGCCGTGGGAGGGCCACAACTACGAGGACGCGATCATCCTCAACCAGCGCATGGTGGAGGAGGACATCCTCACCTCGATCCACATCGAGGAGCACGAGATCGATGCCCGCGACACCAAGCTGGGCCCCGAGGAGATCACGCGCGAGATCCCGAACGTCGGCGAGGACATGCTCAAGGACCTCGACGACCGCGGCATCGTGCGCATCGGCGCCGACGTCCGCGACGGCGACATCCTCGTGGGCAAGGTCACCCCGAAGGGCGAGACCGAGCTGACCCCGGAGGAGCGCCTGCTGCGCGCCATCTTCGGCGAGAAAGCCCGCGAGGTGCGCGACACCTCGATGCGCGTCCCGCACGGCGAGTCCGGCAAGGTCATCGGCGTCCGCGTGTTCTCGCGCGAGGACGACGACGATCTGGCCCCGGGCGTCAACGAGATGATCCGCGTCTACGTCGCCCAGAAGCGCAAGATCCAGGACGGCGACAAGATGGCCGGCCGCCACGGCAACAAGGGCGTCATCGGCAAGATCCTGCCGCAGGAGGACATGCCCTTCCTGCCGGACGGCACCCCGGTCGACATCCTGCTGAACACGCACGGCGTGCCCCGCCGAATGAACATCGGCCAGGTCCTCGAGGTGCACCTCGGTTGGCTGGCGAAGGCCGGCTGGACCATCGACGGCGATCCGGACTGGGCCAAGCGCCTGCCGAAGGAGCTTTACGACGTCCCGGCCGACTCGCTCGTGGCCACCCCGGTGTTCGACGGCGCGGAGAACGAGGAGCTCGCCGGTCTGCTGGCGTCCTCCCGCCCGGACCGCGACGGCGACGTCCTGGTCAACGCCGACGGCAAGGCGCAGCTGATGGACGGCCGCTCCGGTGAGCCGTTCCCGTTCCCGGTGTCGGTGGGCTACATGTACATGCTCAAGCTGCACCACCTGGTGGACGAGAAGATCCACGCGCGTTCCACGGGCCCGTACTCGATGATCACGCAGCAGCCCCTGGGCGGTAAGGCCCAGTTCGGCGGCCAGCGCTTCGGCGAGATGGAGGTGTGGGCCATGCAGGCGTATGGCGCCGCCTACACCCTGCAGGAGCTGCTGACCATCAAGTCCGACGACGTCGTCGGCCGCGTGAAGGTCTACGAGGCGATCGTCAAGGGCGACAACATCCCGGATCCCGGTATCCCGGAGTCGTTCAAGGTGCTCCTGAAGGAGCTCCAGTCGCTGTGCCTCAACGTCGAGGTGCTGTCCGCCGACGGCGTCCCGGTGGAGCTGAGCTCCACGGACGACGACGAGCTGGACCACGCCACGGCCTCTCTGGGCATCAACCTGTCGCGCGACGAGCGTTCCGACGCCGACACCGCCTAACGGCGGCGTTCGGCGCGGGCGCCCCGCTCGCACGAAACAACCCACTTCAAGTACGCACATTCACAGCACGCACGAAAACCCCGTGAACATTGCCGGGGGAAAGGGACTACAGGTGCTCGACGTCAACAATTTTGACGAGCTCCGGATCGGGCTCGCCACCGCCGACGACATCCGCCGCTGGTCGCGCGGAGAGGTCAAGAAGCCCGAGACCATCAACTACCGCACGCTCAAGCCGGAGAAGGACGGCCTGTTCTGCGAGCGCATCTTCGGGCCGACCCGCGACTGGGAGTGCGCCTGCGGCAAGTACAAGCGCGTCCGCTTCAAGGGCATCATCTGCGAGCGCTGCGGCGTCGAGGTGACCAAGTCGAAGGTCCGCCGCGAGCGCATGGGCCACATCGAGCTGGCCGCGCCGGTCACGCACATCTGGTACTTCAAGGGCGTTCCGTCGCGCTTGGGCTACCTGCTGGACCTGGCGCCGAAGGATCTCGAGAAGATCATCTACTTCGCGGCGAACATCATCACGTCCGTCGACGACGAGGCGCGCCACAACGACCAGACCACCCTCGAGGCGGACATGCTGGTCGACAAGAAGATGGTCGAGGACGACCGCGACCAGGAGCTGGCCGAGCGCGCCCAGACCCTGGAAGAGGACCTCGCCGAGCTCGAGGCCGCCGGCGCGAAGGCCGATGCCCGCAAGAAGGTGCAGAACGCCGCCGAGCGCGAGATGAAGCACATCCGCGAGCGGGCCCAGCGCGAGCTGGACCGACTCGATGAGATCTGGAACACCTTCCTCAAGCTCGAGCCGAAGCAGATGGTCATCGACGAGAGCATCTACACCGAGCTCGTCGACCGCTACGAGGATTACTTCACCGGCGGCATGGGCGCCGAGGCGATCCAGACGCTGATCCGCAACTTCGATCTCGCCGCCGAGGCCGAGACGCTGCGCGAGGTCATCCGCGACGGCAAGGGCCAGAAGAAGCTCCGCGCCCTCAAGCGCCTCAAGGTCGTCGCCGCGTTCCTGCAGTCGGGCAACGACCCGGCCGCGATGGTCCTCGACTGCGTCCCGGTGATCCCGCCGGAGCTGCGCCCGATGGTGCAGCTCGACGGTGGCCGTTTCGCCACCTCGGACCTCAACGACCTGTACCGCCGCGTCATCAACCGCAACAACCGCCTCAAGCGCATGATCGACCTCGGCGCGCCCGAGATCATCGTGAACAACGAGAAGCGCATGCTGCAGGAGTCGGTCGACGCGCTGTTCGACAACGGCCGCCGCGGCCGCCCGGTCACCGGTCCGGGCAACCGCCCGCTGAAGTCGCTGTCCGACCTGCTCAAGGGCAAGCAGGGCCGCTTCCGCCAGAACCTGCTGGGCAAGCGAGTCGACTACTCGGGCCGTTCGGTCATCATCGTCGGCCCGCAGCTGAAGCTGCACCAGTGCGGTCTGCCGAAGCTCATGGCGCTGGAGCTGTTCAAGCCCTTCGTCATGAAGGAGCTCGTGGCCAAGAGCTACGCGCAGAACATCAAGTCGGCCAAGCGCATGGTCGAGCGCCAGCGCCCGGAGGTCTGGGACGTCCTCGAGGACGTCATCACCGGCCACCCGGTGCTGCTCAACCGTGCCCCCACCCTGCACCGCCTGGGCATCCAGGCCTTCGAGCCCGTGCTCGTCGAGGGCAAGGCCATCCAGCTGCACCCGCTGGCGTGTGAGGCGTTCAACGCCGACTTCGACGGCGACCAGATGGCCGTGCACCTCCCGCTGTCCGCGGAGGCGCAGGCCGAGGCCCGCATCCTCATGCTGTCCTCGAACAACATCCTGTCGCCGGCGTCCGGCAAGCCGCTGGCCATGCCGCGACTGGACATGGTCACCGGCCTGTACTTCCTGACGCTGGAGAAGCCGGAGCTGCCGGGCGCCCACGCCGGCGCCACCGAGGACGCGCCGGAGCAGGGCATCTACGCCTCCCCGGCCGAGGCCATCATGGCGTACGACCGCGGCGCCATCGGCCTGCAGACCCCGATCAAGGTGCGCATCTCGCACCTGCGCCCGCCGGCCGACATCGAGGCGGAGCACTTCGCCGACGGTTGGGACAAGGGCCAGATCTGGACCGCCAACACCACCCTGGGCCGCGTGATGTTCAACGAGCTGCTGCCGTGGAACTACCCGTACGTCGAGGGCGTCATGGCCAAGAAGCCGCAGGCGGCGATCATCAACGACCTCGCGTCGAAGTACCCGATGATCACGGTCGCGCAGACCGTCGACAAGCTCAAGGACGCGGGCTTCTACTGGGCCACGCGTTCCGGCGTCACCATCGCCATGTCCGACGTGCTCGTCCTTCCGAACAAGAAGGAGATCCTCGACTCCTACGAGCAGAAGGCCGACACGATCGAGAAAAAGTTCCGCCGCGGCAAGCTGTCGTCCGCGGAGCGCCACGAGTCGCTGGTCAACCTGTGGAAGGCCGCGACCGCGGAGGTCGGCGAGAAGGTCGAGGGCCTGTACCCCGACGACAACCCGATCCCGATGATCGTGAAGTCCGGCGCCGCCGGCAACATGGGCCAGATCCACTCGCTGGCCGGCATGAAGGGCATGGTCACCAACCCGCGCGGCGAGTACATCACGCGCCCGATCAAGACCTCGTTCCGCGAGGGCCTGTCGGTGCTGGAGTACTTCAACAACTCGCACGGTTCCCGCAAGGGCCTGGCCGACACCGCCCTGCGCACCGCCGACTCGGGCTACCTGACCCGTCGTCTGGTCGACGTCGCGCAGGACGTCATCGTCCGCGAAGAGGACTGTGGCGCCACCGCCGGCGTGGACGTCGAGATCGGCGAGCACGTCATCGGCGCCGACGGCCAGCCGACCGGCGAGCTGCGCCGCGCGCAGTACGCCGAGACCTCGGCGATCGCCCGCTACCTGGCGGCCCCGGTCGTCGACGCCGACGGCAACGAGATCCTGCCGGTGGGCACCGATCTGCGCGACGAGGAGATCACCGATCTGCTCTCCCGCGGCATCGACACCGTCAAGGTCCGTTCCGTGCTGACCTGCAACACGCCGACCGGCGTCTGCGCCACCTGCTACGGCCGTTCCATGGCCACCGGCAAGATGGTCGACATCGGCGAGGCCGTGGGCATCGTCGCCGCGCAGTCCATCGGCGAGCCGGGCACCCAGCTGACCATGCGCACGTTCCACCAGGGCGGCGTCGGCGGCGACATCACCGGCGGTCTGCCCCGAGTCCAGGAGCTGTTCGAGGCCCGCGTGCCCAAGAACCGCGCCCCGCTGGCCACGGCCACCGGCCGCGTGCGCCTGGAGGAGGACGACCACTTCTTCACGCTGACCATCATCCCGGACGACGGTTCGGACGAGGTCGTCTTCGACAAGCTGTCGAAGCGCCAGGGCCTCGCCGAGATCACCGTCGACGGCCGCCGCCGCGCCATCCGCGACGGCGACACCGTGGAGATGGGCTCGCAGCTGATGAAGGGCGCCGCCGACCCGCACGAGGTCCTGCGCATCCGCGGCCGCCGCGGCGTGCAGCGCCACCTGATCGAGGAAGTCCAGTCGGTCTACCGCGATCAGGGCGTGGCCATCCACGACAAGCACATCGAGGTCATCGTCCGCCAGATGCTGCGCCGCGTCACCGTCATCGACTCGGGTTCGACCGAGTTCCTGCCGGGTTCGCTGGTGGAGCACGCGGAGGCCGTGGCCGCGTCGCGCCAGGCCGTCGCCGAGGGCGGCAAGGCCATCCAGATGCGCCTGGAGATCATGGGCATCACGAAGGCTTCGCTGGCCACGGATTCGTGGCTGTCGGCCGCCTCCTTCCAGGAGACGACCCGCGTGCTCACGGATGCGGCGATCAACAAGCGCTCCGACAAGCTGATCGGCTTGAAGGAGAACGTGATCATCGGCAAGCTGATCCCGGCCGGCACGGGCATCTCCCGCTACCGCAACATCGCGGTGGAGCCGACGGAGGAGGCCGCCCGCCAGGCCGCCGCCCCGTTCGCCTCCCTGGGCGAGGGCTTCTACGGCCCGGAGGACACCTACGCCGAGCCGACCGGTCGCGCCGTCCCGCTGGACGACATCCCGTACGACCAGTAGGCCCGCGCACCGCGGTCGAGGGCCCGGCCACCGCTTCCTTTCGGGGGAGCGGTGGCCGGGCCCTTTCGCGTCTCTGCTTTACGACGGCCCGGCCGTCACGTGAGCAGCGCGAAGATGAGGATGGCCAGTCCGGGGACGGCGAAGAAGGCGCTGCCGATCCAGCCGATGGCGATGAACTTGTTGCGCGCCGCGTGCTTCGCGATGAACTCCGACGCCGTGACGGGGACGCTGCGCAGCAGCGGCAGGACGAAGATGAGCAGGATGCCGGCAAGGTTGAAGCACAGGTGCACCAGCGCCATGACCAGCGCGAGGCGGGCGCCGTCACCGGTGACGGCCAGCGCCGCGATGATGGCGGTGAAGGTGGTGCCGACATTGGCGCCCAGCGTGAGCGGGTAGATCTGCCTGGTGGTCAGCGTGCCGGCTCCGGCGAAGGGCACCATCACCGAGGTGGTCACCGAGGACGACTGCGTGGCCATGGTCGCTGCGAAGCCCGCGCCGATGGCGGTGGCCGGTCGGCCGTCGACGGCCTTGACCAGCATCCGGCGCGCGCGCCCGACCATGAGGATCTTGAGGATCTTGCCCAGCCACGACACCGCAAGGAAGATCAGGCCGACGCCCAGGGTGATTGTGACCGCGCCCATGATCGCCTCGTTGCCCGGGATCATGCCGGTCAGGCCTTCGGTGCCGATGACGTCGACGACCGGATCGGTGAGCGCACCGAGGACGTCCGCCTCGCCGGGATCGGGGAGCACGGTGCCGTAGAGGAGGTCGGCAAGGAATTCGGCGGTGTGCTGCAGCGGGGAGAAGAGCAGCTCCAGCGGCAGGAGCACGACGATGGCGAGGATGTTGAAGAAGTCGTTGACCGTCGTCGCGGCGAAGGCCCGGCGGAACTCCTCGCGGCGGTCGATGTGGCCGAGCGAGGCGATGCTGCCGGTCACCGAGGTGCCGACGTTGGCGCCCATGATCATGGGGATGCCGACCTCCAGGGGGACGGCGCCTGCGCCGACTGCCGTGACCACCAGGGCTGTCGTCGTCGACGAGGACTGGATCAGCGAGGTTGCCAGGATGCCGACGAATACCGCGATGAGGGGATTGCCCGCGAAAGAGAACAGAGATTCCGCGGAGTCTTCGCCAAGTGCCGCGAAGCCATCTCCGATGAGGCCGATGGCGACGATGAGCATGTACAGGCACGCCGGGACCAGCAACCACAGGCCCCAGTCCGGGATCCTGCCCAGGATCCGCGCGTCCTTGCGCGCCTCTTCGCCGCGATCGATCGACTCGTCGGGGTGGTCGGTGTCGGAGTCGTTGTCGGTGGAGGTGTCGGTGTCGGTGTCGGCGTCGGTCGCGGTCGACGTGTTCGCGATGGCATCGGAGGTCATCGGGGCTCCTGCGCCGAGCCTTCGGGTGTTCGGCCCGGCGGGGTCGTGGGCGGCGTGGGCGGTGGTGTCGCCTTCCACGATGAAACACGGACGCGGAGAGCAGGTGTACCGGCGTTGACCGGCGGGTAAACAGTGCGACAACTCTGTCGCGGGGAGGGGAACCGACCTTAGCGCAGCTCGCGGCGGTCGCCGCGGGGGACGCGGTGAACGTCGACGCCGCCCATGAGGGCGAGGCCGGTGACGCGCACGCGTGGGGCATCGGGCGGGAGGTCGTGGCCGGAGATGACCACGTCGCGGGAGTCGGAGGAACCGAAGCCGCCCATGAGGCCCGTGCCCTGGACGGTGAGGCGGATGTCCTCGGGGACGATGATCTGGATGCCGCCCATGACGGCGATGGCGACGATCTCGGTTTCCGGGGCTTCGAAGCGGGCCCGGCGCAGGTCGAGTTCCACGCCGCCCATGAGGGCGATGGAGTGGTGGGTCGGCGGGCAGATCCAGTCGCCGTCCTGGCCGGCGCCGAACATGATGGCCACGGACAGGCGGGACCCGCCGGGTTCGCCGGTGACGTGCGCCTTGGACACTGCGGCGAGGTCGCGCGACGACGGGGCGTCGTGGGGGACGACCCCGTTCGGCGCGGGGTTGGCGGGGAGGGAGGAATTGGCAGAGCCGCCGATCACCGCCCAGGGATCGGGGACGAGATCGGCGAGGGGATCGGCGAGTTCGTCGCGGGTGCGCGCGGACCACGCGCGGTGGGTGCGCTCGTCGAACTCGGTGAGGTCGATCTGGCCGCGGGCGAGGGCGTTCGACAGTTCGTCGGCCACCCGCCCGCGCTCGTCATCGGTGGCGCGCAGCGGTCGCGGGTCGTCGGAGGCGTTCATGCCCCCGACTGTAGGCAGTTCGGGCGGCGGCGGCAGGTCCAGGTGGCGGGATCAGGCGGCGGGATCAGGCGGCAGGATCAGGCCGCGACGGCCGGCGCGGAGAACTCGTCGCGCAGCACGCGGCCGAATTCGCGCCAGGAGCCCTTCGTGCGGGCCCAATCGTCGGGCAGGACCTGGAGCTGTGCGACGAAGAGCGCGTGGCGCTGGCCGTCGGAAAGCTCTGCGGTGAGCGACGGCGAGTTGCCGCGGCGCTCGGGGTTCTCGTGGACGTCATCGAACATGGCGGTCACCTCTTGGCTCGTGTCGGGCATGCGCGGGGCGCATGCGATGTCGGTCACACCGGATAACCGGGTTAGCGGATCAAGCTACAGGCTAGCGAAGGTAAACGCAAAGTTAACGGAAATTGAACGCCCCTCCGCGTGTCGTGGAGGGGCGTTCGGGATCGTGCAGGTCGGCGCAGGTCGGCGCAGGTCTTCTCTAGTCGGCGTGCTTCGCGGCGGCGCGGGTTTCGCGCTCCTCGCGGATGACGTCGCGGAGGATCTTGATGATGTTGCGCCAGCTTCCCTCGAACGTGGAGATGTCGTCGGGCAGGGCGTCGATCTGCTCGTGGCGCTGCTCGCTGCGGCGTTCGGCGAGCTCGGCGCGGATCGCGTGGATGTTGCGCTCGGCGTCGGAGAGCATCTTCTCCAGATCGTCGATGCTCGCCGCATCTAGTTCGTCGGGCCGTGCGGGCGCCGGATTGGTGGCGGGATCGGTCATGGTGGCTCCTAGGGGATCGACGGCGGGGTGCGCGGGTAGCTTCCGCGGCTACGTGAACAGGACCTTGATGAGGATCGCGAGCACCGGGATGATGATGAAGACCGTCATGACCCAGGCCACGGCGTAGATCTTGCGCTCGGCGGCCACGCGGGCCAGCGTCTCCGCGCCCACCAGCGGCAGGCTGCGCAGGAACGGCAGCCCGTAGATGATGAGGATGCCGAAGACGTTGAACAGCGTGTGCACCAGCGCGATGGTCAACGCGAGCTTCGCGCCGTCGCCGGTGACCGCCATCGCGGCGATGAGCGCGGTGACCGTGGTGCCCACGTTCGCGCCCAGGGTCAGCGGGTAGATCTGGCGGGTGGTCAGCGCGCCGGAACCGGCGAACGGGACCATGACCGACGTGGTCACCGACGAGGACTGCACGGCGACGGTCACCAGCATGCCGGCGCCCATCGCGGTCAGCGGGTGGCCGCCGACGGACTTCTCCAGGATCGCCTTGGCCTTGCCGACCATGATCAGCTGCAGGATCTTGCCCAGCCACGAGACGGCGAAGAAGATCATGGCCACGCCGAGGAGGATGGTCAGGGTGCCGGCGACGACGTCGGAGCCCGGCAGCATGCCCATCAGGCCGTCCATGCCCAGCACGTCGACGACGGGATCGGTGAGCGTGCCCACGAAGTCCGCCTGGCCCGGATCGGGCAGGACCGTGCCGAACAGCTGGCCCGACACCCACTCGGCGCTGCGCTGGATCGGGTGGAAGAAGATCTCCAGCGGCAGCAGGATGATGACGGCGAAGAGATTGAAGAAGTCGTGCACCGTCGATGCGGCGAACGCCCGGCGGAACTCGTCCTTGTGGCCGGCGTGGCCGAAGGAGGCCAGCGTATTGGTCACGGAGGTGCCGATGTTGGCGCCCATGATCATGGGCACCGCGACCTCGATCGGCAGCGCGCCGGCGCCGACCGCGGTGACCACCAGAGTCGTCGTGGTCGACGACGACTGGATGATCGCCGTGGCCAGCACGCCGACGAACAGCGCGATGAACGGGTTGGTGGCGAAGTCGAAGAGGCCCTCCGCGGCATCCTTGCCCAGGCCCTTGAAGCCGTCGCCGATGACGCCGATGGCGACGATCAGCATGTAGAGGGTGCCGATGGCCAGCAGCGTCAGCGCCCAGTTGGGCAGGCGGCGCAGGCCATGGGGGACGTCGCTGGCGACGGTGCCGCCGTCCGTGCCATTGGTGGGGCCGTCCGGCCCGTCCGAGAGTCGGTCGGCCATCGCGGTGGCCGAAGCGGTGGCGTCATCGCCCGGGTGGCGGGGAGTCGTCATCGATGCTCGATTCTGTTCGTGCCGGCCGTGCCCTCTTCGTGGGAGAGCGGGGCCGTGTGCGCGGGTCGCGCGACTGGCAAGTGCCTGCGCAGTGTCGCCCCCGAAGGTGTCCCGATAAAGGAATAAAGGTGAACGGAAGGTAAACAAACGCTGATCGGCAGCGTGAGACGCGCCTCAATGCCGGTGCCGCGGTTCGGGTGCCGCCTACTCCGCCGACAGCGGCAGATACACCCGGCCGCCGGCGGCGCCGAACTCCTCGGACTTCTCGGCCATGCCGGCTTCGATCGCCTCGACGGTCTCCAGCCCGTGCTCCTTCGCGTAGTCGCGCACGTCCTGCGAGATGCGCATGGAGCAGAACTTCGGGCCGCACATCGAGCAGAAGTGCGCGGTCTTCGCGGGCTCGGCCGGCAGGGTCTCGTCGTGGTAGTCCAGCGCCGTGTCCGGATCCAGCGCCAGGGCGAACTGGTCGTGCCAGCGGAATTCGAAGCGCGCCTTCGACAGGGCGTCGTCGCGCTCCTGCGCCAGCGGCAGCCCCTTGGCCAGGTCCGCCGAGTGCGCGGCGATCTTGTACGTGATCACGCCGACCTTGACGTCGTCGCGGTTGGGCAGCCCCAGGTGCTCCTTGGGCGTGACGTAGCACAGCATCGCCGTGCCGGCCTGCGCGATCATCGCCGCGCCTATAGCGGAGGTGATGTGGTCGTAGCCGGGCGCGATGTCGGTGGCCAGCGGGCCCAGGGTGTAGAACGGGGCCTCCTCGCACAGCTCCTCCTCGAGCCGGACGTTCTCCGCGATCTTGTGCATGGGCACGTGGCCGGGCCCCTCGATCATCACCTGCACGCCGCGGGACTTGGCGATCTTCGTCAGCTCGCCGAGCGTCCGCAGCTCCGCGAACTGCGCCTCATCGTTGGCGTCGGCGATGGAACCCGGGCGCAGGCCGTCGCCAAGCGAGAAGGTGATGTCGTACTTCGCGAAAATGTCGCACAGCTCCGCGAAATTCTCGTACAGGAAGGACTCGCGGTGGTGGGCCAGGCACCACGCCGCCATGATCGACCCGCCGCGCGAGACGATGCCCGTCACGCGGTTGGCGGCCAGCGGCACGTAGCGCAGCAGCACGCCGGCGTGGACGGTCATGTAGTCGACGCCCTGCTCGGCCTGCTCGATGACGGTGTCGCGGTAAATCTCCCACGTCAGCTTCGCGGGGTCGCCGTTGACCTTCTCCAGCGCCTGGTAGATGGGCACGGTGCCCACGGGCACGGGGGAGTTGCGCAGGATCCACTCGCGGGTCTCGTGGATGTCGGCGCCGGTGGACAGGTCCATGATCGTGTCGGCTCCCCAGCGGGTGGCCCACACCATCTTCTCCACCTCCTCCGCGATGGACGAGGTGACCACGGAATTGCCGATGTTCGCGTTGACCTTCACCGCGAACTTCTTGCCGATGATCATCGGCTCCAGCTCCGGGTGCTTCCTGTTCGCGCAGATCACGGCGCGCCCGGCGGCGACCTCGGAGCGCACGAGCTCCGCCTCGACGCCCTCGCGGGCGGCGATGAACGCCATCTCCGGGGTCACGATCCCCGCGCGGGCCCAGGCCAGCTGGGTCGACGCCTTCAGGTCGGGGCTTTGCGACGACGCCGGGGCGGGCGCAGGGGTCGGCCACGAGTCCCTGGTCTTCGGCAGTCCGCCGTGCAGATCCGGGTCCGCATCGGTTTCGGTGTACGGGCCGGAGGTGTCGTAGGCATCGAAATGCGTGCCATCGGTGAGGTTGATCCGGCGGGCGGGGATGCGCAGGACGGCATCCTCCGAGCCGAAGGGCGATCCGTCGAACATGACATCGTCGTAAAGCTTCTCGGAACGGTAGATCGGGCCGGTGGTGACCTGGTCCCGGGCCTCGTCCATGGGGTTCACGGCAGGCTTCGCCATGGTGGTCCTTTCCTACGCCGGCATTACCCGGACAGGTTCGAACGGTCGGCATCCGCATTCCCGATGCCCTCTCAGCGCCGGTTCGGTAGGCGCTCCCGTGGGAAGTATTCGGTTGTGGGCATCGATCGTACCCGACGCGAAAGTGCCGGAGCGGCCAGGGACGTCGGCTATGATGTTTCGGAAACGAAGCCGAATGGGGCACCGCCGCGCCGGCGATGGGGGAGCGGGCGGCGGACGAGGAAGATGACGAGGAAGATGAGGAGGATGCGCCGATGCCGCACAACCGGCCGCGGGACCGCGACCTGGCCAAGCAGCTGGTGCGGGAGCTGCGCAGGGACGCGGACCTGCCGGTGGTCTTCCTCGGCATCGGCGGGCAGGGCGGCGTGACCATCGGCGACGGGGTCGGGCTGCGCTCCGACGGGGTGCGCGGTCTCACGGTCACCCCCGGCGAAGGACTCGGCGGGCGCGTGCTGCGCGATCGGCGGCCGGCGGTCGTCGCGGACTATGAAGCCGCGCGGACCATCACCGACAGTTACCGCGAGCACGTGCACAACGAGGGCCTCGGTCCCGTCATGGCCGTGCCGATCTTGTCCACCGTCGGCGAAACGCGGATGGTCCTCTATGGCGCGCACCGCGAGAAGTTCGACTTCGGCGACCGGATCCGGTCGGTGGCCATGCGCTTGGCGGCGAAGGCCGGCACCGAGCTGCGCATCCGCGACGAGGTCGACCGTCGCATCGGCATGGCGCAGCGCAGCACCGCGGAGATCCGCGAGGCGGGGGAGGGGCCCGGGGCCTCCGATCTGGAACGATTGCGCGAACTGCACGCCGACCTGCGCGCCATCGCCGCGACGACGGCCGACGGAGAGGCGCGCGACAAGCTGCTCGCGGCCTCCGGCGGGCTGGCGGCGATGCTGTTCCCCGGTGCCGGTGCCGGGGGCGGGGCTGGTGCGGGTGGCGGCATTGGTGTTGGGGAGGGGGTTGGTGGCGTTGGCGGCGCGGTGGCGGAAGGTGGCGCCGGCAGTGCGGAGGCGCCCGCGTTGACCGCCCGGGAGCTCGACGTGCTGGCGCAGGTCGCGCTGGGGTGCACGAATGCGGAGGCGGCGGCGCGGTTGTCGCTGAGCGCCGAAACGGTCAAGGCCTACCTGCGCAACGCCAGCGCGAAGCTCGGCGCGAAGGGGCGCCACGCCGCCGTCAGCCGGGCACGGATGCTCGGGCTCATTCCCTGAGGTGGTCCTGAATCAACCCGTGCGGGGGGCGGGGTTGTGCGGGGGTTGAAACGGGCGTGCACTGCACCGCGAAGCTCCGTTTGGCGAAGTTTTCCGGGGATTTTCGGGTGGGTGTCCGGCGCTGGTTCACGAACCTGCCGGTAGGATCGGTGCAGGTGGGGGAGGTTCTTTTCGTCGCAAAGCTTCTGAATGGTTAACAAAACCGCTAGCCACGGTTAACTGATGGATCCATAACACCCTCTTTCGGGTATGTGAGACGTGCGTCACGCCTGGATATGTTCTGCGTCACATCGTTGACCGGGCGGTTCCCAGGAGCCGCCCCCAAGGCAGGAGACGCCATGACCAACTCACTTGCGCCGGACCGCTCGTCCGGCACCGGGCCCGCAACCGGGCCCGGCATCGGGGCCCACGACCCGGCCGAGAACCTGAAGAAGGGGCCCTCGCTGCGCAGGGTCGCCACGGCGAGCCTCGTCGGCACGACGATCGAGTTCTACGACTTCTTCATCTACGGCACCGCCGCCGCGCTCGTCTTCCCCACGGTGTTCTTCCCGAACATGACGCCGATGCTGTCGACGGTCGCCTCCTTCGCCACCTTCGGCGTCGCGTTCCTCGCCCGCCCGCTGGGCTCGGTGGTCTTCGGCCACTTCGGCGACATCCTCGGTCGCAAGCGCACGCTGGTGTGGACGCTGCTGATGATGGGCATCGCGACCCTCTTCATCGGCCTGCTGCCGGGCTACGACTCCGGCACCTTCGGCTTCTTCGAATCCGGCATCGGCGTCTGGGGCCCCGTGCTCCTGGTGGTGATGCGCTTCCTGCAGGGCATGGCGGTCGGCGGCGAATGGGCCGGCGCGACGCTGCTCACCGCGGAGTACGCGCCGCCGGGCAAGCGCGGCGCCTACGCCATGTTCCCGCAGCTCGGCGCGGCCATCGCCTTCTTCCTGTCCTCCGGCACGTTCGTGGTGGTCTTCCTGGCCATCGGCGAGACCTCCGACGCCTTCCTCGAGTGGGCGTGGCGCATCCCGTTCCTGCTGTCCATCGTGATGGTCTTCGTCGGCCTGTACGTCCGCCTGGCCATCCAGGAGACGCCGTCGTTCAAGAAGGAGCAGGAGCGCCGCGCCGAGGACAAGGCGAACGGCGTCCGCCGCACCCTCCCGTTCATGGACACGCTGCGCTACCAGTGGCGCGAGGCCATGACCGGCGGCATCGCCCTGGCGTCGCTGTTCTCGCTGTTCTACATGGGCACCTCGTACCTGACGTCCTACGGCACGTCGAAGCTGGAACTCCAGCGCACGCACATCCTCATGGTCGGCATGTTCGCGGCAATCCTCTTCGGCATCGCCATCGCCGCCTCCGCCGCACTGTCGGACCGCCTCGGCCGCACGAAGGTCATCCTGACCTCCACGACCCTCGCGGTGCTGTGGACCCCGGCGCTGTTCTGGGTCCTCGACTTCGGCACCATCTGGCACTTCGCGCTCGGCCTGACGGTGACCATGGTCATCTTCGGCATCTCCTACGGTCCCGCCGGCGCGATGCTGCCCGAGATGTTCCGCGTCGACCTGCGCTACACCGGCGCCGGCCTGGCCTACAACATCGCGGCCATCCTCGGTGGCGCGATCCCGCCGCTCATCGCCGCCCCGCTGGCCGAGGCCTACGGTGGCCTGGCGGTCGGCATCTTCCTCGCGGCGATCTCGCTGACCTCCTGCATCGCGGTCACCCGCATCCGCTCCAACCACGAGGACGACATCGACGAGCACAACCAGCTCGTCCGCGAGTCCGACGCCATCGCCAACCCCTAGCGTCCGGGGCTGGATCGGGCCCGGGCCGGCCACGTCTCCCGGCCGGCCGGAGGGTTTGGGCGAGGGGCCGGGGGGGAAACACAAAAGTTTTTGTTCGGCGCCCGGTGAGTTAAAAAAAAAAAAAAACACACAAACAAAAAAAAAAAAAAAAAAAAAAAAA